>JALWGO010000104.1 GCA_027038805.1 Thermoprotei archaeon | reverse complement strand
GAGACGATAAGAGAACTATTATAGAATTGAGAAGAGTTGTAGGACCCCGAAAAATAGATAGATTCCAAGTAATGGGTCTCCTCCAAGCAGCAAGATACTACTTGTTAACCGGAGACTTAGAGAAGGCGAAGAGCTTCGGCTACAATCGTGCAGTATTCTACGCTTGGGCTAAACACTATGGTAGAGGTTTTAGAGCCTATAGAAGAATAGAAGAAAAAACACGATTAAGCATAATTGAGTCAAGCGAAGAAAAAACTTGGAAGCAGAAGGAAGTATTCGGAGAACCCGTAACAATATCTCCCCGCGGATGGTATGGTATGGGTGGAGAAGAACATACCCCAAAACACTTCGATGAACACATAGCCCGTAAAATAGAACTACAAGTCCCCTTCGAAGTAGCCTGGAAAGCAGCAGTAGAATATGTCAAAAAGTTTCCTAGAAAAATACTAGAAGACCAACAATTATTCTTCAAACAAGTATACCAGCCAGTTAGAGACAGTTTCATAGAAGACGTATTATTGAAACGTACTCCACCACAACAAGCATTGTATACTAGTAAAACTAAAGAAACAACAATTCAGAGAAAAGAAGAGAGTACTAGGAAACCTAAGGCCAAGCCGCCTATTACTACATTAGATCAATTCATAAAACATGATAGAAAGAATGGAGAAAAAGAATCCGCTAGAGGCTGAAACACGTGCGGGATCGTAAAGGGTTTCCCGAAAAACTACATAGTGTTAGAGAAGTAGTTGAGGGAGTATTGAAGGCTTCAACTCTAAGAATAGGTGAGGAAGAAGTAACGGTGGGCATTGAGGCTCTCGGGAGAATAGCTTCAAGAGACGTTAAGGCTAGAATGGATATACCAAGCTTTGACCGCACACTCCTCGACGGCTATGCAGCTAGATCAGAAGATATAGTATATGCTTCACCAGAATCACCTGTATCACTAAGGCTTGTTCCAAAGGGTCTGGGTAAAATAGGGCCTGGAGAATGCATTGAATTGAATACTGGAGAACCAGTGCCTCTAGGAGCAGATGTACTAGTACCATACGAGTACACGAGTAGACAAGGTAGTATGGTATATGTTTATCGTAGCTTTCCATCAGGTTATGGTGTGGGGCTTAGAGGAGAAGACGTACAACGCGGAGAAATAATAATCCATAAAGGTGAGAGGATAAGGCCCTGGCACATGGCTCTCATGTCAAGTCAGGGTATACCAAGCATACACGTCTATAAGAAGATTAGAGCTACAGTCTTTTCTACTGGTGAAGAAATACTGGAACCCGGTGAACCCTACGTTGAGGGTAAACTCTATGATTCTACGCGGAGACTAGTGTTAGCACAACTCTATGAAATGGGACTAGATGTAACCGATGCTGGTCTCCTAGGAGACGATGAGGACAAAATATACTCTAAGTTTAAGGAACTCCTAGAAAACTATGATATAGTCTTCTCCATAGGCGGTACAAGTATGGGGAGAAGAGACTATACAGTAAAAGCATTGAAACGATTAAAACCAGACCCCTTCTACCATGGCTTCGCGATAAAACCGGGTAGGCCCGGAGCTATAGGAGTAGTTAACGGAAAAATAGTGATGGCTTTAAGCGGGTTCCCAGTTGCAGCACTAGCTGAACTAGAACTAGTATTCAAGCCAATAATAGAGCAATTATATGGTACGAGGCTAGGTTATCCTAGAGTAAAGGCTAAGCTAGTTAAACGTATTCCAAGTCAGCCAGGTATACTCGAACTATACCGTGTTAGAGTATGGGTTGAAGACGACAATTACCTCGTAGAACCTCTTAGGTTAACTGGGAGTGGTGTACTGTCAACGCTAATAAGAGGTAATGGATTATTAAGGGTTCCAGAAGATTCTACAGGCTATGAGGTTGGAGACGAAGTATGGGTTGAAATACTGGATCCTCAGAAGATAAAGGGTTCGTAGGATATAGTATGGCTTATTATCCACTCAACCAACTTTATCCTCGTATGGGAATGACTACGTAATGGTGAGCACTATTAGATTAGCCCTACTATTATTAGTAATGTTATTGACCTCATCTATCCTAGCAGTAACACTTACATCAGCCCTCAACTACGTAGACTTATCGTCTTCAACTAGAATTTATCGTGTAAGAGAAGTATACATAGTATACAATAACGGCTCAAAGCCCTTCAACTTATCTGATCTCGGTGAACCCTATCTTGATTATCCTCAACTAGATGTTAGGCAGAAAACACTAGAATACAACGTATACATCAATGACAGGCCAGCCAATTATACTGTACAGAAAATAATGGGAGGCCTCGGTATGCAGGCGATATTAAAGGACGATGCTGTAGTAGAGCCGGGGTCTTCTATCAATCTTACAGTAGAGTATAAAGTTGAACTCTTCCCACCACCCCCCAATATAACTGTAAACGATATAGTAAGTGCTCCGTGGAGTAACGTTACAAGCCTAAAATACTATGAAAACCTCACTCACCAGACAACACTATGGAACTATACGAATCCTCTAGTAAAACTCTACGTTGACGCATTGTGGAAGCAGAGTAATGGGAATCTAGGAGAATACTTGTTAAACGCTATACGCTGGATAACCCATAACATAGAATACAAGTCACGTATACCAGCAAGACACCCCGTAGAGGTACTAGTTGAACGCAAGGGAGACTGTGATGACCAGGCAAACCTACTGATAACACTACTACGAGCAAAAGGTATCCCAGCATACATGGAGGCCGGGCTCATCTACATACCGGGATTTGATTCCACAGCAGAATTCGAGAACACCATAAAGTTCCACGTAGTCAATGCTGGACCCCATGGATGGGTTAAAGCATACGTACCCAGTATTGGCTGGATCCCAATAGACCTAACATTCGCCTACACCGCTACCAATAGGCCCATAGACCACATAAACTATGGCGCATACAAGATGAACGACCTCATAATAATATCACGTATACTTGGAGGAGACTATGCTAGTGAAACCGTTAAACAAGTCATTGGGCTGAAACAACTAGATGCCTACATGAACATACTAATAGAGATAAAACCCGAAGACTAGAAAACCCAGGAAAAATTTCCATGGCCCCTCTGAAACCCAGAGGATAGCCATAATTTATTAGGTTACACGATAATTCTAGCCTAAGAAAAAAGGTGTATTCTATGTGGATGGGTAAGCTTTTAACAATAGCTTTGCTGATAGCATTGATGTTATCAGTGGTTGGCTCTATTGCACAGTCGAGTCCAAATGGTAATATAAGGGTGATTATAAACGGCTATGATGATGGAGTAATAGTAGACGTATATGCGAATCTAACAAGTGTTTCAAATACTTCGGGCGAGTTCAAGCTACTAGTAAACGCTAAGACGACAATGCCAAGCGAGAACAAAATGGTAACCGATGGTACATTGAATCTAACAATAATATCTGATAAATTAGAGGAAAACAAAGTAAACGCTAACATATGGCTCAAATACAAGAGCATTAAGGGTTACGGAGAATTACATTTGAAAGCAACAGGTAACTACACTAATGTAAACGGTACGCTACATTTTAATCTCGATTTAAATAGTAGTGGTGACGTAAATAATACTACCGTAAACCTCTATGCGAATATAACGATACCGTTGAACATGACTGGAGAGAAGACGGCGCAGCAGCTCGCAATGATGTCAGCCTTTTTAACAGAGCGTACTATAAACTTATACTTTAAACAATTGAATATAACGTTTATAAAGTTTAAGACACTACAACTAGTACCCAATATAGACAAGAAGAAAGGCATGATATACCTAACCGCTAAGGCAGTGTTCAGTATCAACGGTACAGATGCATTATTATACCGTGAGAAACATGGCGGAGCTCCGCCAATACCCGGTGCAAACATAAGCAGTAGTAGTCCGACACAACAACTACCAGTTCTCCAGACACCCTTTAGTCCCTCAAAAGAGATAAACACTTCAATAAACTTGAACGCAACGATAAAGACAATAGAAGATAAACTGGAACTAAACGCTGTATTCCATGGTAATAGTACAGGAGACTTTGAGAAAGCAGCAATGGAATCCCATGAAAAACTAGTTAAGATTCTAAAGGAGTCAAACACTACAACTCTTCCAGGATTAGACGAAATCTACATAGCACCTAATCCATCAAAACTATACATAGATGTTGATGGGACAAGACTGGGGAAAGTAAGTGCAAGTATAGTAGCTGAGGGCATTAGATTAAAGCACGTTAATCTAACTGGAATCGAGGCCCAGAAGCGGGTTGCATCAATACTTCTAGGATACCTTGCTGCAATACAATCGTATCTACCATCAACTATAAGTCTTCGCGTAGAGTTAAACAATATAACTGGCGTAAAACCTGACAATAACGTTA
>JALWGO010000103.1 GCA_027038805.1 Thermoprotei archaeon | reverse complement strand
ACCCAGCACGGAGAATAGGTTGTGGATAAGAGAAGTGGATAGTCATATTTCAAACACTTACTATCTCCTACTATTCAAGAGAAAACAATATTATAGTATAAGTACTCTGCAACTAAGTAGCTATCACCTAGACGCTTAGAACGTTTTGAGATGACTGGTTATGGTTGTAAGTAATCGTGTAAGATTTCTGGTATGGATAATACTAGTAGGCGGGGGAGTTGCCGCATCATTATATCTTGACAGATTATTTGGTTGGAGTTGTCCTCGAATACCATGTATTATAGCTGGAATAATATTGCTAGGCATAATCCTACGTGCTGCAGCCGTAACTGGAAGGTATCTAGCAGTCTACGGTAAGAGTAGTAGTGGTAAAGGGTTTGGTGAAGTAGATAGGCTCGTAACAGTGGGGCCCTACTCGTGTATGAGGCATCCCATGCACTTCTACCTAAGCCTACTCCCAATAGCAATAGGATTAATCATAGGCTCACCAACTTACACATTAATCATAGGGCCAGTGGAAACAGTCCTCATACTAGTCATGGCTGTAACAATAGATGAACGAGAAAGCATTGAAAGATTCGGAGAACAATACATAGAATACAAGAAGAAAGTAAAAGCCTTCAACTTAAACCCAAAATGCCTAGCCAAAGCACTAGCAAAAAGACCACCAAAACAACAGCCACATTCATGATAATTCCCTTAGAATAATCTAGGCAGCAACTACTTAAGAGAATAGAGGTTTTATTAAAGGTAGGGGTTTGATGGGAAATAAAAAATATATGTGTTTTAAAATTATTCCATTATTATAGCGGCAGCCCTCACTGGGGAAGCTGTACCTCCAACGAGCTTTAACGGTAAACCTACGAATAAGAACTTCTTTCCAAGAAGCTTGTCTAGGTTCTGTAGGTTCTCGAATATAGCTATTCCATTTGGTAGTAACACGTTATGTGCAGGGAAGGGAGCGTGGTCGGGGCTGGGTGCATCTACTCCTATAGCCTTAATTCCTAGCTCTACAATGTATTCGCATGCTTCCCTACTTAGCCCTGGATGGTTGTACCATTCATCGGTTCCAGCTTTATCGCTGTATCCAGTATAGAGGAGCAGAATCCAATCTTTTTCTACTTTAAATGGTAGAGACTCTATTTTCGCCTTTAGTTCGTCTCTACTTATTATGTGTTTGGGTGGAACATCTGTGAAATCTAAGACTGTTGACCAGCCCACATATCTATCTAATTGTACCTTCTCTATCGTTGGGCCGTCTTTTACGAAGTGGTATGGGGCATCCACGTGTGTTGAAGTGTGTTCTACGAAAACCCATATATTTGAATTATAGCCGTGTGTCTCTATGGTCGTGAATACGGCTTTTAGTGGCTGGGGGTATCCTGGAAATACTGGTGTATTTAAGCTTTCGATGGGCATAGATAAGTCTATTACCTTCATTAATATCTACCTCCCATAATATATCTGTGGATTGCCAATATGTCTGAGAGTATGGCTTGACCAGTTTCTATTCTACCAGCTCCTGGACCTATTATTGTTACGGGGCCTAGATGATCCGTATAGAATGTTAGCGCGTTGATAGCGCCCATAACGTTTGCTAATGGGTGATTTAGGTCTACTTCTTCTGGTTTAACTGATGCCTTAATGCTATCTCCTTCCCTAACTACTCTAGCAATTAACTTTATTCTTTTCCTATTATTTAATGCTCTCCTCACATCTTCTCTCGTTATCTTTGTTATTCCCTCTCTCTCAACATCATTTATGGTTATACTTCCCCCCATGAGTACATTAGCTATTATAACGGTTTTAATCGCGGCATCCCATCCCTCAACATCGGCTGTGGGATCAGCTTCTGCATAACCAAGTCTCTGTGCCTCCTTAAGAGCGTCTTCATAAGTTAAACCCTCCTCCATTTTTGTGAGAATGAAATTTGTTGTACCGTTTACTATTCCCTCAACCTTACTTACGTCTACACCAGCCATTGATTCAAGAACTAGATTTATTGAGGGCGTACCGCTTAATACTACTCCTTCAAATCTAAGCATAACGCCATTCTTTACTGCTAACTCTTTGAGCTCTCTATACGCAAGGGCTATGGGGCCCTTATTCGATGTTACAACATGTTTTTTGTTTTTTAAGGCCTCTCTTATATGTGTTAAACCAGGTTCTCCCGTCTTAATATTAGTTGGAGTTACTTCGACAACTATATCTATGTCATCTGATCTACAGATAGTAAGGCTATCTATGTCTTTTCTACCCTTAGGATAATCTTTAATATTTCCTTTCTCGTCAATGAGTTTAATTAGAGTCTTAGGGTCAAGTCCATCGGGATCGTAAACAGAGCCCTTGATAGGATCCGCTATTCCCACTAATTTGAATTCAAAACCATATCTATTTTTGAGAATATCTCTCTTATTTGCAAGAATTCTCACGAATCCTTGTCCTACATTACCAAAACCTATTAAACCTATTCTCCAAGTTTTTGTGGACAAGGGATTCTTCCCTAATACATATTTGTTATTTTAGGAACTAATTAGATTTACCACATCGGGGAAAAACTTAGTGAGATCTAATTCTTCCAATATCTCTCTAGTTGGTCTACCATTATCATCCCACTTCCTTAATTCATAGTATTCACTTAGCATCTGCTCGAATATCTCTCTCCTTAGATTGACGCTAAACTTACCATTAGGTGGGAGAGGGAGGGGTTCATTGAATATTCTTGGCGGTAGTGTGTCGTCCTTCCTACTAATCCCTGCCTCCCTGATATTGAATAATCTTGTTAAATTCCAGATACGTTCACCAGCTTTAAGATAATCTTCTTCATTGAATTCTACTCCAGTTACCGCCTCAACGGCTTCCCAAGGCTTGTATAAGGGGATGAAATCACATACTATTAGTGAAAATGCTGCCGCACGTTCATCCTGGGTTTCCTTAACGAATTTTGCTACACCCGCTGTAGAGAAGCGCTCTAATGGTCCCTCGATTTCTGCTCTAGTCGTCCAGGCTCTTTGATGACAGCCTCCTCTATCAGAGGTTGCATAGGCTAAAGCCATACCCCAGGAGCTTCTAGGCTCATATCCTGGTAGCTCCATTCCCTTTACGTGAATAGCTATTTCTAGAGCTCTGCCGCCAATTGTTTTTGCTACTCGTGCTACTCCTTCAGCTAGGAGATCACCTATACCCTTCCTATAAGCTATTTTCTCGATAAGATCTACTTGTCCCTTGTGGTCACCGAAGCTTGGGGCTTCCTTAAGTAATCCGAGCTCCTTTAACTCCATTGCGAATGCTATTACATTCCCAGTAGATATTGCATCTAAGCCCAACTCGTTAACTATCTTAAGTGATTTAGCCACTTTAATAACATCGTCTATTAGACAATTACTCCCCAACAATGCTATATCTTCGTATTCAACCTTAACATCACCTTTATCAACCCTAACAATTTTCCCACACGCCACGGGGCAGTTGTAGCAGGAGACGTTTCTCTTTACAAATGCTCTTAGATACTCGCCATAAAGACCTACGGCGTCCTCCATGTATCCTCTACTAAAGTTTCTAGTTGGTAGAATACCGTATCTATTCATAGGCTCAACCCAAAATGATGTCCCTATAGCTGTCCTTACCTTAAGGAACTTTGTTTTATTTAGGAGTTCAAAGGCCTTTATAGAGACCTCTTTTAATTTTTCGGGATTAGCGTATCTCATCGTCTTTTTCTTCGCTTTAACTACTAATGCCTTCAAGTTCTTGGAGCCCATGACCGCTCCAGCACCGCCTCTCGCAGCTATTCCAGCCCTACGTATATCTTCATCACTATCTATCATGATTGCACTAAATTTAACAAGGTTTTCACCAGCAGGCCCTATCACGGCGGCGTGAGCATTCCTACCTATCTCTCTCCTCAATGTCTCAACGGTTTCGGATACAGTTTTACCCCAGAGGTGGGATGCATCTCTTACTTCTACTCCATCATTGCTAACTAGAATATAGGCGGGGCTTGACGCCTTACCTTTAATAAGGATACCGTCATAGCCGCACCATTTAATCTCGGGGCCAAGGTGGCCGCCAGCATGGGAATCTAGGTATAAGTTAGTCAGAGGAGACTTAGTGACAACAACCATTCTACCAGATGTGGGATAGGAGGTTCCCGTTAATGGCCCTGTTAAGAACATCAGAATATTTTCCGGTGATAAAGGATGTGTGCCTGGCTCTAAGTATTTATAGAGGAGATAGGCTCCGAGACCCTTGCCTCCTATGAAATACTTTACTATCTCTGAGGGAATTTCAATTAGTCTACTCTTCTCAGAACTTAGATCTATTTCTAGGAGAAAAAAGTTTTGAAGCAACTCTTACTTCCTCCCAGCCTTTATTCTTTCCGCTTCCTTAATGGCTTCTTCCTGGGCCTTAATGTATTCTTCTGGATCGAATGCCTTGACTCTTTT
>JALWGO010000102.1 GCA_027038805.1 Thermoprotei archaeon | reverse complement strand
AAAAGATACTAGAAGCTAAGCTATACTATTCGGAGCCTATAATAACACCCTAACAACTATTATTGTAGAGGGCCTTAATAACTTAAAATTGTTTACTGTAAGTTTTCCCCGAGTGTGAGAAGTATTGGTGATAGTATCTCCCCAACTAATATATACACATATACGAAGACACCCATTGCTCTTGAAGGCTTGGAAAATGTTGGAAGAAGATCATGAGCTCCAACAATTGTTGAAGTTAAGTAATGTTATGGCTGTCACGAGGCTAAAATATAATGATCACGGTCCAGTTCATGCGAGGATTGTGAGCGGCTCAGCTTTAGAGTTATTCAACCTATTATTAGAGGGTGGTGTGAAGCCTACGACACTGCGAGATGGTACTGCTAACAGTATAGAGGAGTCCATGTTGATAGTAATGTTGGGTGCTTATATGCATGATATAGGAAACTCGTTGCACAGGAGTATGCATGAATTCCATGGTTACATATTGGCTAAGCCCATTCTTGATAGAATTCTCCCAGATCTTGTCGGTTTCGAGAAACTGGTACCTATAAGACAGGAAGTACTCCATGCAATATATTCAACGGATTATAATGTCGAGTGCTTAACTGTTGAAGCTGGAGTTGTGAAAATAGCTGATGGAACCGATATGGCTGAGGGTAGAGCGAGAGTACCCTATAGGCTCGGAAAGATAGATATGCACTCTGTCTCAGCTCTTAGTATAAAGCGCGTTGAAATAGAGCGAGGTATTGAGAGACCCGTGAGAATAAATGTATATATGAGTGATAGAGCGGGATTGTTTCAGATATTAGAGGTATTGATGCCAAAGATACATACAAGTGGTATAGGTCAATACTTTGAGATAACAGCATACGTTGATGGTGAGGAACTAGTTACGTATAAGCCTTAGCTACATGATGTTGGAGAATAATATAAATATTGTTCTCAATGGTATAATTGCCTTGGGGATAAGCTCATGTCAGATCAAGTAAGGATAGAGTTTAGTAAAATAGTTGAAGCACTTAGGCCATTAGAAGGTATTAAAGTTGTAGGAGTACTTGAGGGTCCACCCACTCGGAATTTTCCTTTCAAAGAATTAGTAGAATTGATTATGGCTTATCCTTCATCTAATACTGAAAAATATCGTGAGCTATTGATAGTTGGTGTTAAGACTTCCTCCTCAACTATGGTATTTCACTGTAAATATGATGGAATCCCAGATGATTTTGCAGTAGCCTTTAGAGGTGATGTATGGGATTTATTGGTGAAGTCGGCATCTAATCTATCTAAAGCTACAAAGGTTACCTTTACTATAGTATTATCTGCAATACTTCATGGTATTCAAGGAGTATATATTGACAAAGGTATAGAAATATATGAGATAGATGTAGAAGAAGTTGCAGATGAGATTGTAGACTGGCTCCCGGAGTTCTTCCAGGTGACTGGTTAGACTTTATTCCTCCTCGCCCGATTCTTCAGAAGACATTATCTCTAAGGCTACTTCATACCATTCTTCTCTTTCCTGGTCATATTCTTCCTTCTTCCTTAGCTTACGTTTTGGTGCTTCGCTAACTAGTGATGTTGTTAGCACCCTTGATTCAGCGCTTATATTTGCTTCGACACGGTATTCTTTAGCTACACTAGTTGATGCCTCTATTTCGTAACCACATTTCAAGCATTTGAGAATTATTTTTCCATTCTTCTTACGTGGAACCATTAATCCACCACATTTTGGACAGAACTTCATTATCTTTAAACCTCGGGCTAGTGTCTTGGGATTCTTGGCTTAGGCAGTATATATCGTTTACTATTTTATGGTGATTTTAAGCTTATTTTATTTTCTTAGCAATAGTATTTATCATATCATATATTTGATCTACTTTTGCTTCTATTACTCTAACTCTTATTTTCATGTCCTCTATCTCGTGCTCTAGTATATGAAGCGATGTGGCCATTGCCGACAAGAGTTCATCTAGTGATACCTCGCCATGATGATGGTGTTCGTGTTCATGTTCATGTACGTGTTCCTCGGCATGCATTTCAGATACTTCTTCTACCACTGCCTCTAAGTCGCGTTCGGTTTTTGGATGACTCATTCGGAACTTTCGCTTCTTTCCTGCCATTTTCATAATTCGCCTCTATAATATGCTAAGGTATTATTGCCTTTTCCTTATACGTTAAATTCTGTTTTTAAAATTATCTCGCACATCTACATATACTTATAATTACACGTAATCAATATATCTATATTTTATTACTTTATATACTCCAACACTCCTCTTTTTTACGAAACCAAGTTTCTCTAGTGCAGCTAATATTCTTCCAGCCGACTTAGTAGATATACCCAGCTCCTCTGCTAATTCTCTTACTTTAATCCATTTTTTCTCTCTGCTGAGTTTTTTGCCAAGTTTTATAAGATCTATTGTTATGGATAGGTGTCTGCGCAATTGCCCACCCTAAACTAATGTAGTATAAATAAAATGTTAGATCGGGGCTACTCAGATGATTGGGGGGAGCTCATCCCACGAGGTCGCCGGTAATACCATTCATCATCTGTAGATATTAATCTAGAAATACTTGCTTAATAAGGGATTAGCTAGACACAACGTATGGGATGGTGTCCTCATAGTGAGAAAATACAATGTAATAGAAGTATTTAGAGAATCGCTATGGCTTGCTTCAACAACATATCTCTTAGATTTATCAGAATATTTACTAGAAGCATATGAAGCAGACACGGTTTACATAAGAAATTACCCATTAGATATAGAAGATTATACAGGTACGCCTTCACCTGAAGTAATAGTTCCAACAAACATTATTGACGAAGAAGAATTAATGGTAGCTTTAGAATTAGTTGACAAGAATTTTCTAAATCCTAAAGTAGTATTTGTTGAAAAAAGTGGAAGCATACCTTTTGATTCCATAGATTATCTATCTCTATATGATAGAGCTATAGAGGTGTTTTATAAATTAGCCTATAAATTGCTTCGTCCACTATTAGCTCCAAGGGCAAATGAGTATTTAGTAGCAGTATTTGAGAATGCTAAAACAGCTATACTTGAAGGAAATAGAAATAATGTTAGGATACCGTTGACTAAGAGGTTCAAGACAAGATTTATGGCTCATACCCATCCAAGTGGTATGTGTATCCCTAGTCATAAAGATATGGAATCTATAACACGTTTACTCATGGATGGGGGCTTTGGGGAAGTAATAATTTCTCCTACGTGTTCTATTGCAGTCTATAGGAGGGGTATGTTCATTAGTGAAGATTATGAAAAAATGATCGTTATTGCTAGGAAGATATATAAGGCTAAGAATATTTTAGAAGTACTAAGAATTCTAGCAAATGCACAAAAAGAATTGAAGAGTGTTAAGATAGTAAACATATAGTAAGGTAATAGAATTGGAAAAGGTATACGAAGAAATAATAAGGAGAGTTAAGGAGATATACGATTACGGCGAAATAATAACTGGAACAAGCAACGAGCTAAAAATAGTTGACTACATAGTTAGCGAGTTCCGAGAAATGGGCATTGACACACAGAAAATCCCCCTAAAGATAATGTCATGGCAACCCATAGAGGCAACCATAATAGTTGATAAAGAAGAAGTAGAGGCAACACTTCAACCATACTCTCCAACAGCTAGCATAGAGGGAAGACTAGTACACATAGGAAGCCTTGATAGAGACCTAGAGAAAACCCAACTCTATGACGCAATAGTGCTAATAGAACTTAGTACAGTACTAGACGACTACGAGTTACAATACTATAAACTAATGGAAGCTGGAGCCCAAGCCATAATATTCTATGATCCCTACCCCAATAGGAGGAGAAGACTAGTAGCAACAGGATCACTAAACTACTCCTATAATCCTGGAAAACCCTTACCCATCCCTATACTACATGTAACAAGAGAGGAAGGACTCAGACTAGTAGAGAAGAACAATGAAAGAATAAGAATAACAACTAAATCACGTATTAATCACAATGCTGTAGGATACAACGTTACAGCCATAATTCCTGGACATAGTGATAAACGCATAATATTATCAGCACACCACGATCACTGGTTGGCTGGTGTATCAGATAATATAATAGGTGTAGCATTAATAATTGAAGCAACTAAACATCTATTAAAAGAGGAAATAAGAAACACGTTACAAATAGTATCCTTTACAGCAGAAGAATCAGGAGCCCCGGGATTTACACCCTGGTACTGGGCTTATGGGTCGAGAGTATTTGTAAGAGAACAAGAAGAACTAGGGTTAATAGATAATATTATAGCAGTATTAAATATTGATGCTCTAGCTAGAGGAATTCTCAACATAAACGCTACAGGAATAGAATATCAAGCACTAATTAAGAGTATAGCAGATAAACTAGATATAGAGTATAAAGCCGGATTAGATCATCCATACTATGATAGCTTTAGTTTTAGCTCAAAGGGAATTCCATCAGCAACAATAAACACACTAGACAGTATAATGGACATATATCACA
>JALWGO010000101.1 GCA_027038805.1 Thermoprotei archaeon | reverse complement strand
CCGAGGAGACTAGTATGGATTAATGAGGAGATACCTCTTCTCGGACATATAGCCTTCGGAATAGTTGATAGAGGTACAAATATAATGCAAGTGAGACCAACTACATTATGTCACCTGAACTGTATATACTGTAGTGTTGATGCAGGCCCCTTCTCACGGCACCGTTTAACAGAGTATATGGTTAAACTAGACTGGCTTATCGAGTGGACCAGGCTCATAGTAAAATATAAGTCCGTAAACGATGTAGAAGCCCTAATAGACGGAGTAGGTGAGCCCCTAACATATCCCTACATAGTAGAACTAGTCCAAGAACTAAAAGACATACCCGGGATAAGGGTTGTAGCACTTCAAACAAGGGGCTACTTGTTAAACGAGAAACTAGTCAAGGATCTCGAGGAAGCTGGCCTAGATAGAATAAACCTAAGCATAGACAGTCTCGATGAGGAAAAGGCACGGTTTATCCAGGGTGTAGAGTGGTTCAATGTTTCAGAAGTAGCAAGTATAACAGAATATATCCTGTCAAACACGAGCATAGATGTACACATAGCACCAGTATGGGTTCCAGGAATAAACGATAAAGATATAGAGGATATAATAGAATGGGCTAAAAAGATAGGAGCAGGTAAGAAGTGGCCAGCTCTAGGAATACAGAAATACCTAGTCCACCGTTATGGCAGAAAGCCACGTGGCGTAAAGCCGATGAACTGGAAAGAGTTTTGGAGCAAGCTAAGAGAATTAGAGAGAAAACACGGTATTAATCTAATACACGATCCAAAAACATTTAACTTCCATAAAGCACCAAGTCCTCCCCTACCATATGGTAAAGGAGAAGTTATCAAAGTAAGAGTAGTAGAAGAGGGATGGCTTAAAGGAGAGAAACTAGGTGTACCATATAATAAGGATAGAGTAATAACAATAGTTGGGGCAACAGAAATACCTCTAGGGGCTAGGATAAGGGTCAAGATAGTAGAGAACAAGAATAATATATTCATAGCAAGACCTTTACCGTGAACGAGGGTTAGAGGATGACGAGTCCTTGGATAATCTTAGGTCTCGGAATACTGTTGGGTGGAGTGCTAGGCTACATCTCCTCGCTAGCAATGAATGAAGCAGTAAGAAGCTATGTTTTAGTGGGAGTTATTATAGTGATGCTTGTACTAGGTAGACTAGCCTCACCAAGGAGAACAAGAAAGATGCCAGGAAATAGGGTCATGTTATTACATTTTATAAGCGGAATAGTATTCGGGTTCGGTATAGTATTGCTGTTACTGTTTATCTCTTCGTGATAATGATAATGGTTAGTATTATCCATAGTTATTCTTCTATTATAATGTTTTCACTGATTCAGAAGAACATTAGTAATCTAATAAATAAAGTAATAGAAGGATTTATAAAGGCCCCATCATCCTAGAGATAAAACTTAAATAGAGTCTCCTAAGTCTAAGTATTTGAGGACTAAGTGTATTTAAAGTGGGTGTAGAATATGAATTTAAAACTAATAGGAATTCTATCTCTACTATTAGTAATACTACCGGCTTTCGCAGTATTCGCTCAAGCTCAACAAGAGATCAAGGGTCCACCACTAGACAAGATAGTCTACACCGTCAGAACCACGATAGACAGAGGAGTTCTCGACGTAGCAGACGGTAAGATAGACGTCTTCATGTGGACGGTTTCACCAAGAGACCTCAAGCAGATACCAGTTGACCTATCAAAGCTCAAGCTAATACCCTCATCAAGCTCTCTCGACTCTCTATTATTCAACCCGTATAGTGATGAAAACGAAGCAGGAAAATGGGGTGTAGCAACAGACATTGACGACGACACGAAGCACTTCAACCCATTCGCTATAAGAGAAATAAGATTTGCCATGAACTGGTTGATCAATAGAAGATACATTATAGACAACATAATGGCTGGCGGAGCCAACCCAATGTACTGCCCAGTAGGCCCAAGCCACCCAGCATACCCACAAATAGAACCAGCTCTTAAGGAGCTAGGACTAACAGACACTGGTGATGAAGCAAAAGCCCTACAAATGATAAACAATGCCCTCCAGAACGCTTCACAGCACCTAGAGGCACTGGGCTACAAGCTCTACAAGGCAGATGATGGTTTCTGGCACTTCCAGGCACCGGGACAGAAGGACGAAGTAGTAACAATAACGTTCCTCATTAGAATTGAGGATGAGAGAAGAGACATTGGCCACTATGTAGCAGATCTAATAGAGAAGGCTGGTATAAAGGTCAACCGTATGGAGATAGAGAGAGGACAAGTATTCGCATTAGTATATGGTAAGGATGCTAGAACCCTAGACTGGCACATCTACACAGAAGGATGGATAAGCACAGCTGAGAGCCCATGGATTGAAGGAGACCTAGCATGGTACTACAGCCAGTGGGCTGGCCCACTCCCAGGCTGGGGTACCTGGGAGTACACACCAGACCACGCTAAAGCATTAGGAGACAACATACAGCCAAAGATAGAACAGCTAACACTAGACTTATACCAGGGTAAGTATAAGGGCGAAAAGTATTGGGAGGTCGCTAGAGAGATAATAAAGCTAGGAATCGAGGAGTCAATCAGAGTATTCCTAACAGAGAACCTAGCATATTATCCAGTTAACCCAAGAGTACATGACCTAGTAGCTGGTAGAAGCACTGGTCTAGCATCACCATGGGCCTTCAGAACTGCTTGGACGGATGACGGAGTACTCTTAGTAGCCCAGTACTCATCACGTGGCTCATTATTCATGAGCGCCTGGAACCCTGTAGGCGGCATCAATGATATCTATGCAAGCAATATATGGAGATATGTAAGAGACTATGGAGGATACTGGCACCCATCAACTGGTATATACACACCAATGAGAGTAACATGGAACGTACAGGAAGGTAACATAACTGTACCAGGCGATGCACTAATATACAATCACTCAGCCCACAAGTGGCAGACACTTGATGAAGCTGGCGTAAAAGACCGCAATGCTACTGTAAAGGTAATATTAAACTACAAGTTCGGAGATTGGCATGATGGTAGACCAATGACACTATTCGATATATTAGAAGATATTGCATGGAACTGGGAGTGGAGTTACCAGGACGGTGCAAACGATATATGGTATCATGATGAAGTAGCAAGCACTATGCAACCATACTTCAGCACCATAAAGGGTATAGAGATAATAAACTCAACAGCCATAGCATTCTATGGTAACTACACACACCCAATAAGTAAGTCAGAGACAGCATCTTACTATGTATGGTGGCCAACCTTCCCATTCGAAGTAATGGCTGCAATGGAGTACTGTGTACTATACAAGGGACCCGTAAGCGGTCAGACTTATGGTTGGTTCGAAGGAGATGCTGGTAGATGGATTGACGCGCTAGACCCAGACCACTTAAAGGATATAACAGCCGCGCTAGAACAGAAGGTTGAGACTGGAGAATACATGCCACCATACCTAGCGGCAACATATGATCTAGCTAAGAAGTACCCGGTCATTAAGCCAATAGACCTAGCAGACGCCGCCAAGAAGGCACTAAACTTCTACAAGGAGTATGGGCACCTAGTAATAAGCAACGGTCCATTCTACATAGCCAAGTACAACCCAACGGAGCTATACTTAGAACTCAAGGCATTCAGAGACCCAACATACCCGTTCACACCAGACTACTGGAGAAACAAGCTAGTATTAAGCACCCTATTCATACAAGAGGTATCACTACCAACACAAGTACTAGCTGGACAAAGCATACCAGTAACAGTAAAGGTTGGTGAAAACGTACAGTTCCCAGAAACCGAGAAGGGTACTAGACCAGCGGAATTCGCCTATGTTGATATAGCATTAATTGCACCGGATGGCACCGTAATAGGTGTATGGCCGGCTAATAAGACAGACATTGGTGTATGGCAGGCGACAATACCTGGTAGTGCCACCAAGAAGCTAGCAAGCGGTACATATACTATAGAGATTAGAATAGGAAGAGAACCAGGCGTATACCAGGTAACCGAGAAGAAACAGATAACAATAATAGGAATACAAGTAACAACAACAACGCCAACTACTGCGCCAACAGTAACAGCGCCAACAATCACGCAGCCAACGGTGACAACACCATCGCCTACAACAAGTGTTAGTCCAACGGTGACAGTGCCTTCGCCAACAGCTTCGACGTCACCAATACCAACAGTAACAACAATAACACCTACTGGTCCAGGAATAGGTCCAACAGTAATTATAATAATAGCAGTGGTCATAATAATCATAGGTATTGCTGCAGCCTTCCTAGTGAAGAAGAAGTAATGGGGTGCTCTTAACTATATCTCACTAATATTTTTAAATAAAACAATATTTTTATTAAAATTAATAAAGCTATACCTTTTATAATCTTTCAAGTAGTATTCTCCATCTTTTAATATTATACGAATATAATGATAATTATTTATAAACCTCTAACAATATACTACCCTTTGGTGCCTAGTTGCTATGGGCTATGGACGATACCTTGCGTTCAGAGCCTTGAACTCGCTAATAGTGTTACTAGTAGCTTTGCTTATCGCATCACTTGCCTTTAATGCCCTTGCAGAGAAAACCATAGAGGCTATAATAAATGACAAGGTGAATCAAGTTAGACAACAACTGGCTCAGAGACACGTAGAGTTTATCAATGTATTAAAAGGCGTTAAGCCAAGGCTCCTCGAGTGGAATATAACGGCTAAATACAAAGATAAGTTGTGGAACTGTTACCTATTCCTAGAGGACTATGAGAATGGTAAGTTAGGTAATATGAGCAAGGATGACATAAATGGTGTAGCTGAGCAATGTTATCTAAGCTATATTAAGATGAGAGAGGAGATAAGCTGGGGCTTAAATCTTCCAGGCTATGTTAGGATAATGCTGTATGTATGGAAAAGTTTGACTCTAGATTTCGGAGAAGCCCGTATGAAGTATCCACAGTTTGGTACAAACGAGATACGAACAATGGTTCTAATAGCTATGGGTAGGACAGCGCTTCTCTTTACTACAGCTTACATGATAAACGTAGCGATAGCAATCTTGCTAGGTTTACAAATGGCCAGAAAAGTTGGAAGCCCACTCGATCGTGGTGTATCAATAGTTGCAATGATCTCAGCTAGCCTCCCAATGTTCTGGGTAGGAATGCTCCTCATCTACGTGTTTACGTATCAGCTCCACATATACCCTGGTGTAGCTATGGAGCCTATGCCAGCGTCAATTAAAGGAAATATTCTAGAAGAGCTTAAGTGGTGGCTCTGGCACCTTTATGTACCAATACTAACAATAGTCTTAGTAGGTTTTGGTGGAGGAGCATATTCTACGAGAAACCTTGTCATAAGCATAATGCAGGAAGACTTCGTTACAACTGCTAGAGCAAAGGGTGTACCAGAACGCAAGGTTATATACGGCCACGTATTGAAGGCTGCGAGCCCACCAATAGTTACATCGATAAGCCTGGGCTTTATAGGAACCTTCTTTGGAGCAATCATAAGCGAGGTAGTGTTCCAGTGGCCTGGTATGGGTAGCCTATACTATCTAGCATTGTCTAATGCTGATGTACCAGTGTTAATGGCGAATACCTTTATGTTCGTATTCTTGTTCGTGCTCGTAAAGTTCCTCCTCGAAATAGTTTATGGTGTACTAGATCCACGTATAAAGGCCTCGAGGTGATAAGTGATTAGGATAGACTGGAATGAAGTTAAGAAAAAGACTAGGGAATTCTGGAGCGAGTATAGAAGGTTTAAGATAGGCTTAATCGGCTTAGGACTACTAGTGATACTAGTATTCATGGCAATAATACCCTCATTCATTTTCCCACCAGCAACATACTATAACTGGAACAATTATCCTGGATGGGAGTATAATCCAAGGCTAGCGCCGCCAGAATGGGTAAACTTGTTCTCAGCGAAAAAATACACGCCTCCAAAGACTATTGAGCCTATAAAGGTAGAAGGCTTGTGGCAATACTATGCTGAAGTATACATTAAGTTAAACAATATAACTGATGAAAACTTGAAGAAGCAAGTCTACGAGGTCTTCAAGCAACAGATGGCTGGGAAAGGCTACGTATACTACTATGAATACGACTTCAAATGGGATATACCATCAAATGATCTAATAATAATAGTAGGCAATGTTTCGACAACAATAAAGCTGACACTAGGTATACAGAGACCACCTTCGCCATATAATGGTAAATTAGTAAGCGTATCACTCTATCCCGCGTTTACCACAACTGTTACCCCAACAATTGGAAACGTGTTAATACACTTAGCTAATAGTAATCAGTTAATGCAAGTACTGGTAAAGGATTATATATCAAAGTATGAGAACCCAGAGATCTTTAAGAACGCAACAGAGAATAACATACTATCAGCAAACGTGTTAAGCCCGGTAACGTTATTGTTCTATGCTCCAGGACCGGGAATGATCTATGGGGAACAAGGCGTTACTAAAGGAGTCTATAAGTTTAATATAACTGTAGAGGCAGCCAACGGAACACTTGAGAATCCTCCAGTAATAAAGATTAGAATCCCTGGAAGCTGCTATGGTCTTCTTGGAACAGATTTCCGTGGAAGAGACATATTTGTGGGAATACTATGGGGTAGCCGTGTAGCATTAATGATAGGTATAACCTATGCTATCTCAGTAGTTCTAATAGGATTAATCTATGGGGTTGTTAGCGCTTATGCTGGAGGACTAGTAGACGAGGTAATGCAACGTATAAACGAGGTACTCTACTCCATACCACTACTACCATTCCTAATATTGTTTGCTTATACTATAAGACAGCTATATGGTACGCTAAGCGTATGGCATATCATAGGAGTATTAATAATATTCGCGTGGACTGGTCTAGCAATAGTAGTGCGTAGCATGGCCTTACAGATAAAAGAACAACCCTTCGTAGAGGCAGCTAGAGCCATAGGTGCGGGTGGTAGGAGAATAGTATTCAAACACATACTACCACAGCTGATGCCCTACGCCTTCGCCAGCATGGCCCTTGCAGTCCCTGGTGCAATATTAATAGAAGCTGGCTTAAGCTTCCTCGGCTTAAGCGATCCCAACATACCCACCTGGGGTAAGATGATCTATGAGGCACAGAACTCGCTATCATCTTGGTGGTGGGTGCTCTCGCCAGGCCTAATGATAGCGATAACGGGTATGGCGTTCGTCTTCATAGGAAATGCGCTGGACACTATACTTAACCCGAGGCTGAGGAGACTCTAAAAACGTTTTATATTTATATTACCACTTAATTTAACCTTACTAGACCGAATAGGTGCCTGGCATGGCTAAATACGTCCTCGAAGTAGAGCACTTGAAAACATACTATTACACTTACAAAGGTATAGTTAGAGGAGTAGATGACGTATCCTTTAAACTAGAAGAGGGTGAAAGCTTAGGGATAGCCGGAGAAAGCGGATGCGGCAAGAGCACCCTTGCGTTCTCACTCCTAAAACTAGTCCCCCCTCCCGGAAGAATAGTTGGTGGAAAAATAGTAATAGACGGCCAAGACATTGTGAAGATGAGTGAAAGCGAGGTAAGGAGCAAGATAAGGTGGAAGAAGATAAGCATGGTTTTCCAGGGTGCTATGAACGCGTTAAACCCTGTATATACTGTTGGATACCAGCTAGCTGAACCATTAATATACCATAAAGGCTATAGCAAGAAGGAGGCAATAGAGGAGGCAAAGAAGTATCTAGAAATGGTTGGCCTAGCACCCGAGATAGTAAACCGTTATCCCCATGAACTAAGCGGTGGAATGAAGCAACGTGTAGTAATAGCTATGGCCCTCATACTTAGGCCAAAAATAGTGATCGCAGACGAGCCAACTACGGCCCTTGATGTTGTAGTGCAAGCTCAGATACTAAATCTATTGAAAAAACTTCAAAGGGAGTTAAAGATAAGTATAATCCTAATAACCCATGATCTAAGCATAATAGCGGAATTAGCGGATAAAGTAGCGGTAATGTATGCGGGGAAAATAGTAGAGTTTGGTCCATTAGATAAAATATTCCTAGAACCCAAGCATCCATATACACAAGCATTATTAAAGAGTATACCAAGGCTGCGTGGCTCAAAGGAAAAACTAGAATGGATTCCAGGAACACCACCAGATCTAAGAAATCCACCTCCTGGATGCAGGTTCCATCCAAGATGTAAGTTCGCAATGGATATATGCCGTAAGGAGCCGCCGCCAGAAGTATATTTAGAACCCGATCATAGGGTGCTTTGTTGGCTCTATGGTAAGGAGAAGAGGAATAGTCAGGGGTGAGGATTTATGAGTAAGCAGCAGCTTAAACTACCTCCAAGAGATGAGGTATTAAAAGCAATAGAGAAAAAAGTAGGAGAAAAACTATTACTCTATGCATACAAGCTACGCAAATGGTTTCCAATAAGAAGAGGTATAAAAGAAGTTCTCACTCGTCAACCACCAAGATTTGTTAGGGCAGTAGACACGATAACCTTCTATATAAAAGAAGGAGAAACCTTCTGCCTCGTAGGAGAGAGTGGATGTGGTAAAACAACAACTGGAAGAACACTAATAAGACTATTAGAACCAACTGGAGGCTACATATTCTATAAGGCTAGACCTGAAACCATAAAGGAGATAAAAGAGCTACAAAAGAACGTCTACGTCAAAGACGGGTTTATAGACTTAACAAGCGTAAATGCAAAGAAGTTTAAGCCTCTACGTAAAGAATTACAGATAATATTCCAAGACCCATACGGTAGCCTTAACCCAAGGTTTAAGATAAAGGACATTCTAGAAGAACCACTACTTGTTCACGGTATTGGTGAGACATTAGAGGAAAGAGAAAAAATAGTGCTAAAGGCACTCGAGGATGTTAAGCTAACACCCCCTGAGGAATTCGCATACCGGTATCCACACATGCTATCAGGTGGCCAAAGACAAAGAGTAGGGATTGCTAGGGCAGTAATTCTTAATCCTAGATTTATTGTTGCAGACGAGCCAGTATCAATGCTTGACGTATCGATTAGGGCAGAGATATTAGAGTTAATGAACGAGTTAAAGAGAAAGTACGGTTTAACCTATCTATTCATAACCCACGACTTAGCTGTAGCCAGGTACATCTGTGATCGTATAGCAGTAATGTACCTAGGCAAAATAGTTGAAGTAGCTTCAGCAGACGAACTAATAGACAACCCACTACACCCATATACTAAAGCACTAATAGCGGCAGTACCAGAACCCGACCCCGAGTTACGCTACAAGTTCAAGGAGGTCCCAATAAAGGGAGAAGTACCCAGTGCAGCAGCAATACCGCCGGGATGCAGGTTTCATCCAAGATGTGTTGCTCTAGACCAGCACCCAGAGCTAAGAGAACAGTGTACTACTGTTGAACCCGATCTAATAGAATATGAAAACGAACACTATGTTGCATGTTGGCTCTATAGAAGAGGCCAAAGCTAAATAACTCTTTTCTCAAATTAACTATTACTTATTTTACTGCGACCGCTCAAGTACGTATAGTATAGGTGCTGTTAATCTAGTTTTTCAAATAATATGCTTGGCTAAGAGTGAAGACTTTAAATTAGACATCTGCTGATAACCTGGTTAGACAGACGTAGGTAGAAGTGCTATGGCTAAAATAGATGGTAAAGCTGGGATCGTAGGTTGGGGTGTATATATTCCTAAGTATCGTATAAAAATGGATGAATTTGTAAGAATATGGGGATTTGAGCCTACTGTTCCTCAGTCTCTTAGAATGTATGAGAAGGCTATCGCTGGACCCGATGAGGATACTATAACAATGGGATACGAGGCGGCATTAAACGCTATTCGAAGAGCTGGCGTAAGTCCTAGCGACATAGAAGCCGTATTTGTTGGAACAGAATCTAAGCCCTACGCAGTAAAGCCATCTGCTACAGTAATAGCTGAGGCATTAGGAATAACCCCGAAGACGACTGCAGTAGACATGGAGTTTGCATGTAGAGCTGGAAGCGAGGGCATACGTAATTCTATAGCATTGGTAGTAAGCGGTATGGCTAAGTATGCCTTAGCTATAGGAGCGGATACGGCTCAAGCAAGTCCAGGCGACGTCCTAGAGTTCACAGCAAGTAGTGGTGGGGCAGCATTCATAATAGGTAGAGGTGATGAATCCTCAGCAGTATTTGAGGGAGTATATACATATGTAACTGATACACCTGACTTTTGGAGAAGAGCTCTCTCACCATATCCTCAACATGGTGAGGGGTTTACTGGTGAACCAGCATATTTTAACCATATAGTCAACGCGGTTAAAGGCCTCATGGAGGAGCTTCACTTATCTCCAGAAGACTTTGACTACGCCATATTCCATCAACCTAATGGTGTATTCCCTATTAGAGTTGGAAAGGTTCTCGGGATACCATTAGAGAAGATAACTCCAGGTCTTGTAACGCCCTGGATTGGTAATACATATAATGGCTCAGCACTAGTAGGCTTGGCAAAGGTATTAGAAGAAGTAGCTAAACCAGGTGATAGAATCCTTCTAGCACCTTTTGGTAGTGGTGCGGGCTCAGATGCTTATAGCATAGTTGTGACTGATAAGGTTCTCGAAGCACGTAATAAGGCTCCTACAGTAAAAGAGTATCTTGAAAGAAAAGAGTATATTGATTATGCAGTATATACAAAGTTTAGAAACCTTATAAAAAGAATACCAGAGGCATAATGGTCCTCTCAATTAATTAAACTAATATATTTTTAAATAAGTTATTCTTTTCAATATATAGCATAGATATTTAAAACAGTAGCGGGTGGGAAAACTGTCTCATGATAATATAATTAATGAGGATGAATTAGAAAATGTAGTAGACAAGGTTTTGAGGGGAGAGATAAGACTTCATCAGCTTGATCAGTTATTGAAGAATAGCAATCTAGCAACTCTTGTTAGGAGAAGATTCATTGAGCGCAAGATAGGTTCCCAGCTACCTAGTATAGCTTCGACAATAATAGATTTTGATGAAATAGTTGGTAGAAATATTGAGAACCCTATAGGAGCAGTCCAAGTACCTGTAGGGATAATAGGTCCACTCAAAGTAAATGGAGAATATGCTAGTGGGGAATTCTATGTACCGCTTGCAACAACTGAAGGGGCTCTTGTAGCTAGTATTAGCCGTGGCGCTAAGGCAATAACACTTAGCGGTGGCGCGAAAACTAGAATTCTCTACGATGGAATGACTAGAGCCCCCCTTTTATGGACTCCGAGTATTGGAGAAGCCCTACGCTTAGTTGAATGGGTTAAAGAAAATTTTAATGAGATAAAAGCAGTGGCACAGTCTACTACTAGACATGGAAAACTCGTTGACATTAAACCGTATATTACCGGAAATAATGTATGGCTGCGTTTTATCTATACTACTGGTGACGCTATGGGTATGAATATGGCTACAATAGCAACAGATAAGGCATGCAGCTATATTGAGGAAAACTTTCCAGGCACTGTGAAATGTCTTGCTTTAAGCGGTAATATGTGCGTGGATAAGAAGCCTGCTATAATAAACACGTTAGAAGGTAGAGGGAAAACAGTAGTAGCCGAGGCAATAATTCCCCGAGACATAGCGCTAAAAGTATTGAAAGCAGAACCCGAGCTAATACATGACATAAATACTCGTAAAAACCTGCTAGGCAGCGCTAGAGCTGGTGCAATAGCCTATAACGCACATTTCGCAAACATTATAGCAGCAATATTCATAGCGACCGGACAAGATGTTGCACAAGTAGTTGAAAGCAGTATGGGTTATACCTGGACAGAAATAACAAGCAACGGAGACCTCTACATATCTGTAACTCTACCAAGCCTAGAAGTAGGAACTGTTGGAGGAGGCACGAGGCTCCCTACACAGAGGGAAGCATTGAGAATACTAGGAGTTGAAGGAGGCGGAGATCCTCCTGGAACTAATGCTAGAAAATTTGCCGAAATAATAGCGGCAACAGTACTTGCAGGAGAACTCAATCTCCTCGCAGCATTAGCAGCGAAACAGTTGGCAAAAGCCCATATAGCTCTAGGCCGCGGCAAGAAAGAATAAAGAAAAACATAGTTGGACATGATTGAACAGTATTTTACAATTCAGATAGTCTTATATTAAATAACCTTATTCTAAAAAACGGAGTTGGACTTGTCCAGCCTTAAAATACCCAGAATACCGACTATAGATGACTATGATATAAGGGATAGTAAGGTTCTAGTTAGAGTAGACTTTAACAGCCCTATAGACCCTAAGACAGGTAAAATAATAAATGATTTCAGGATAAGAAGCCATGTCGAAACACTTAGGGAGCTAGTAGTTGATAGGAATTGTGCAGTAGTAGTTGTATCGCATCAAGGTAGGCCTGGGGAGAAGGACTTTACAACACTAGAGGAACATGCTAAAAGACTATCAGAATACTTGGGCTTAGATGTAGAATTCATAGAAGACGTTATGGGGCCAGCAGCACGCAGCAGGATAAAAGAGCTTAGAAACGGCGAGATACTAATGCTCGATAATGTTAGAATGGCTTCTGAAGAACTATTGGAAGCTATACCAGAGAAGCAGGCAGAAACATTTATTGTTAGAAGACTTGCACCACTGTTTAACTACTATGTAAATGATGCGTTTGGTACAGCACATAGAAGTCAGCCGAGCATAGTCGGGTTTCCATTAAAACTACCATCAGCGGCTGGAAGGCTTATGGAGAGAGAGGTAAATGCGCTACGCCGGGCCTTTGAAGAATCATCTGCACCACGAGTATTTGTCTTAGGTGGTGGAAAAGTCTATGATTCTCTAAGAATAATCGAATACCTCGTAAAGAATAAGATAGCCGATCGAATACTAACGACGGGTCTAGTGGCCCAGTTATTCCTAGTAGCAAAAGCAGTAAACATAGGTTTAGCCAACAAGAAATTCCTTGAGGAAAAAGGAGTCTTGGCACTAATATCAAGAGCACGTAGAATACTATTATCTGGAGCACCAATAGAGACCCCCATAGACTTCAAAACACTCGTAGACAACGAGGTTAGAAACGAGACTATAGGTAATGTTAAAGGACTCATAATGGATGTAGGGGAACAAACAATACAAATGTACTCAGAACTTATGAAGGAAGCCAATGTAATAGTTGTTAGAGGCCCAGCGGGAGTAATAGAGGATCCAAGGTTCCGGGAAGGTACTGCGAGGATCCTAAACTCTGCTCTTGAAACAGAAGCTTTCGTCATAATAGGTGGCGGTCATTTAGCCGTACTAGCTGACCAGGAGAAAATGAAAAGTAGAGGTAACGTACATTTATCAACAGGTGGTGGGGCTCTCCTCTTATTCCTAGCTGGTGAAGAACTTCCAGCCCTCTACGCGCTTAATAAGTCTGCTAAAAAGTTCTTGGGGTGGAAGGATTGAGGATCCTTGTAAACGGGTTTGGAACTATAGGTAAAAGAGTTGCATGGGCTATAACTAGGCAAGACGATATGAGACTATATGGGATAGTTAAAACAAGGCCCGACTATGCCGCCCTTGTAGCCGTTAAGAACGGTATCGATATATATGTTCCAAGCGAGGAATCACTAAGACTCTTCGAGGAAAAAAACGTTCCAGTAAAAGGGCTGTTGACAGAGGCTCTAGAGAAGGTAGACCTAGTAGTAGATGCCACGCCTGCAAAAATAGGTGCAAAGTACAAGGAACTCTACAAACAATATGGTGTTAAAGCAATATTCCAGGGAGGAGAAAAAGCAAACGTAGCTGAAGTAAGCTTCAACTCATACTGTAACTACGAGCAAGCACTAGGTAAAAACTATGTCAGAGTAGTAAGCTGCAATACTACTGGGCTCCTGCGCCTCCTATGTACGCTAGATAAAGCAGTGGGAGTTGAGAAGGTTCGAGCCCTCCTAGTTAGGAGGGCAGCTGACCCCAAAGAGATAAAGAAGGGTCCAATAAACGCTATTGTCTTAGACCCACCCAACCCGCCGAGCCATCATGGGGAAGATGTAAAAACGGTTGTACCAGGCTTAGACATATTAACATATGCTGTTGTAGTCCCAACAACACTCATGCACATGCACTATCTAGTAATAACGCTAAAAGACTATGTCTCGAGAGCGAAGATAATAAGTGCATTAGAGGATGCCTCGAGAATCCTACTTGTGGATTCATCAAAGCTCTCATTGAAGAGTACTGCCGAGTTAGTAGAGCTTGCAAGGGATTTAGGGAGACCAAGGAATGACTTCTATGAGCTCCTCGTATGGGAGAACAGTATAACAATTAATGGTAGAGAACTAATGCTGGTACAATCGGTTCACCAAGAGGCAATCGTTGTACCAGAAAACATAGATGCCATAAGGGCTATGCTAAGGCTGGTTGAAGACCCATTAGAAGC
>JALWGO010000100.1 GCA_027038805.1 Thermoprotei archaeon | reverse complement strand
AACTCTGTGAACATTGCCTACTTCCCCCTAGCTAGTTCATCAAATATTTTGCTTAAAATAACGCGTGAGCTTAACACGGCATAAAGTCTATCTCTTTCATCAGTAACTATCACGTATCTTCTCTTAAGAGAGTCCATTAGGTCTATGGCATCTTTTACCGTAGAATCAAACCTCAACACGGGGTGATTCATTCTAGCTATTCTACCTATAGGGATGTTAAGTAAGTCTCTTACATCTCTAGCCTTTCTCCTTATAGGTGGTTTAAGTATAGTGAGAGTCCATTTTCCATGAGTAGATAATACTTCTAAGAGTTCTAGATCCTCTATTATCCCTATTGGCTTCTGCTCTCTATCAACAACAACTACGACTTCAACACCTTTACCTCCGTAATCTATGCTTTTACTTAACACGTTGATAATGTTCTTAAAAGTAGCATCCTCGCTCACTATTATATATCGTGGCAGCTCGTCTCTATATTTTGAAGCAAACTCTCTAAGCGTCATCTCAAGGATCCTGGATAGATCCTTCATCTTCCTCACCTATCATTTTAGCCCTAGGCAAAACCAATAGTTCTTTGTATCTAAAGTATTTATCGTTTTACCATTTAGCATACATTATTTACTATGTATTCAGCCTTAATCAATTACCGTTTTTGAAGAGGAAATTTTAGCCGGGGACGCGAGTGGTGGTTTGTCTCTCCGGGGTAGCCGGGATTCGTATCGTATGCTTAATTGGTAGAGGATGTGATAGTTGGTACCTAATATAGAGTTAATGGTCGACGCTATACTTGATACTGTTGCCCGTAGATCCCCTATAGTGTTTGAAAGCTATATAGTAGAAAAGATACTATATGATAATGGAGATATAGAACCATTAGTTGATGCAGCTGTTTCAAATACTAAGTCATTGCTAGAACATGCTTACCTGATTGGAGATGATAGCCTGGTATATGTTTCAAGTGACCTCATGGGTATTAAGGGAGATAAAGTATACTTATCATATAGGAGATGCCGTACTTGCAGGGGATTATTCCATACCCACCCTATACCGTTACCCATACCTACTCCAAGTGATGCACTAAATGCATGGGCACGTAATAGCATGATAGAATGCATTGGCTCGTTAATAAACTATGAGCCGGTCATTGTCTGCATGAAGCCTAAAGAGAAGTGGAAAGATATCGCGTATACACTTGAAGAATTCTCAAATATAATAGAAGAATACACTAACATGTATGCCCCCGTAGTATTGAACGATCACATAGCCATGGCTCCTTATCCCAAGCCTTCCAATGCTTGGAAGATCATCAGTGAGTTCGAATATTATTTTAGGAATCAAATGATTATACAGGTTAACGTCTTCGAATAAACATAGTATATTATAAGAGTCCCGACGCGCAAGCCCCTTTCATCCCTCCCCGTGACGCGGGGGCGTTGGGGGCCGAGACTCCCATTGCTATATTTCTTTACCCGGATTTATATACCCTCCTTTCTTCTAAGAAAGTTAACCTTTTCCATTAACTCTTTGACCCTTGCTAATACAACCGGATTCTCGGGTCGCCCTCCTTCCTTGAAATATGATCCAACAATGAATCCGTCTGCTATTTTCCAGTAGAGTTTTATATTATCTGGTGTTGTACCGCTCCCTACTAGAACGGGTAAGCCAGCCTCCTTGGCTAGTAGTATATCCTTTGGGTGAACGCTTTCTCCCGTATGTGGCCCCGTGACTATTAATGCGTCTGCTAGGCCTCTTTCTGCTGCTTCTACTGCTTCTTCAGTGATCGTTAGGCCGGGTATGCTTACAGCATGTTTGACATGCACGTCTGCTAGTACTTGTATATCGGCGTTCAACTTATTCTTCATAGTAGCGATTTCACGGGCTACTGGCTCTATTGTACCAGATGGTGTATATGCCGGGTATACGAGGGCATTTACTCTGATAAATGATGCTTTTGCAGCGTATGCTACTGCTAATGCTTCTGGTCCGGAGTTTCTGAGTATATTTACTCCAACTATTGCTCCGGTTTCCCTTTTTACTTCTCTAACAACTGCTGTCATTGCAGCTATTGTTTCGGGTTCTCTTACTCTTGGTTTAAAGGGTTTATCGTTGAAGTTCTCTACTATTATTGCGTCAACTCCTCCTTCAACTAGTGTCATTGCATCGCTAACAGCTCTATCAATTATCTCATCTATACTGGTTTCCCAGCCTCTATAGAGAGGAGAGCCGGGTAGAGGGGGAAGATGGACTACACCTATTACTGGCTTTATCATGAAGTTTAGTTTATCCAAACCATTACCCCTTATTACACTTAATAGCTAGAATATAGTGTTTAGCAGAGTTTTATAAGAGTGTAGTGCGATGGGCTTATAGTAGTATTGCTGGTGTCAGCTATTGGAGCCTTTCAAGGCTAAGAGTATAGCTGAGAGAGTAGTAAAGGAGGTTTCAAGAATCGTTGTTGGGAGAAGAGAAGAGATCTTACTCTTGCTCACTAGTTTAGTAGCTGGAGGACATGTTTTAATTGAGGGTGTGCCAGGTGTTGCGAAAACATTACTTTCTAAAGCCTTTGCTTATGTCCTCGGCTTGGATTTTAGTAGGGTGCAATTTACACCAGATCTACTACCAAATGATATTATAGGGACATATATTTATGATCAGAAGAGGAATGAATTTGTCCTTAGAAGGGGCCCCATCTTTACTAATGTTTTGTTGGTTGATGAGATTAACCGTGCGAGCCCGAAAACCCAGAGCGCACTACTAGAAGCAATGCAGGAGAAACAAGTAACTATTGAAGGCAATACATTACAGCTACCTCAACCCTTTATGGTTATAGCCACCTTGAATCCCGTTGAAACTGAGGGTGTTTTCCCTTTACCCGAAGCACAGCTTGATAGGTTTATGATGAGAGTTTTCTTAGATTATCCTTCACCTTTCGAGGAGAAAGAGATATTGTTGAAACAGAAGACTATAAACGAGTTTAAGATAAAACCGGTTATTTCTCGTAATGAGGTATTAGAGATTATGGGTAGTATCTGGGATGTTAGGGTAAGTGAGGAGGTCTTATCTTATATAATTGATATAGTTAATGCAACGAGGAGGCATGAAAAGGTTAGACTCGGTGTTAGTCCTAGGGGATCTGTACACTTATACATGGCTTCTAAAGCCTATGCACTTCTTAATGGAAGAAACTATGTATTGCCCGATGATGTGAAGAAGCTTGCAGTCCCAGTACTAGCTCATCGAATAATACTTAAACCGGAGGCAATATATGAAGGAGTTGATAAAAGAGAAGTAATAAGAGAGGTACTTAAGGTCACAGCGCTAAAAGCTTAATCAAGTACACTGGACAGACTTTTCACTTGAACCTGGTTTCTCAGCCGGGGGTTCTGTCTTCACAGCCTCGTTGAGGCTCTTATTATAGTAGCGGCGAGTATTCATCACTGTTTCTAGTGTTTTCTAGGAAAACTTATAATTGTTTAGCTTTAGTAATCTGTAGTCTTATATTGGGGGATCGCTTATGTATAGAGGACGGTATGCTCTGGTTTATTCTAACCGTGATTTAGCTGGTACTGGTATTGCCGAACATCTTAGAGGCTTGCTGGATTTTAGAGAATATGGTATCGTGCGTGATGCTAAGGTATTTGTCTTCGAGGATATATTCCTGGCTGGTTTCGATGAAGATGTATTATACTTCGACTTCCTTGATGAAGTATTTGATGTTGAAGCCTACATAGTCTTGTCTAGGCATAGGAGTAGTGCTAGGATAAAGAGTTTGACCGTACATCATACGGGTAATCCGGGTCCTAGAGCCGAAGCTGGAGGCAACCCTTTCGAACTTTCAATTGCTTTTCCACCTATGGCTAAAAAATTGTTGTCACTGGTTAAGAAATATGCTGATGAAACAAAGCTTAGTGAGGAATACGATGTTACCCTGGAGGTTACCCACCACGGTCCAACTAGCTTGAAGAAACCATTAGTATTCATAGAGATTGGCAGTAGCCCAGAGGAATGGGTTGATGAACGTGCAAGAAAGCTTATTGCACGTGTTGTAGCCGACGCGGTAATGACTCCTTTACCCGACTGTACACCTGCCACTGGGTTCGGTGGTGGACATTATGCTCGGAAACATACTAGGGTCATGTTGGAGACAGAGTATTGTCTTGGACATATATTCTCTAAACATGCTATGCAAGAAACCAATGAAAGCGTTATCTTACAGGGTTTTGAGAAATCTGCTCCACCAAGTAAAGCCGCGATAATCGAGAAGAAGGGTGTTAGGTCGAGAGAGCGTAGAATGATAGAGGAATTAGCAACAAGTAGAGGTTTAGAGATAGTTAAGATTTAAGCCACCCTTCAACCCAATGACAGGATATTAGCTGTATCAGACCGTAGAATAATCTTCATCTCCTTGATTATCTGTATAGGCGGTCTTCATCATCTATAATGTCTAGATTAATCTAATGGTTCAACGGATTTCCACTTTCTTATCGTTGAGTCATAGTATATTAGGCCCGATTCTTTTAATTTTATGAAAAGCTTGTATTCTTGTTTTGTTAGTAATAGTTTTATTTCGTCTTCGTTACTTGTTGATAATTCCTCGAATACTTTTCTCTTAAACTTCTCCCAGAATTCTGGGTCTATTGCAACGCGTTCTCCGCGTACACTTATTATCTTGGCTCCTTGCCTTGACAAGTAATCGAAGAATGCATCACGGTTTCTTAGTCTTCCAAGCTCGCTTTCGAATACTACGCCTTGTTCTCTTAGCCTTTCTATTCCAGTTTTTCTCTCAGCCTTACGTGCAGTATAAGGTGGACGTTGTTCGCTTATCTTCTTTTTAATTTCTTTTAACTCTGTCTCTAGCTGCTCTATTCGTTCGTATAATTCTGCTATTTTTCTCATTAGTTCATCTATTCTAGCAGTATACGGATTTACTAGGTCTTGTACCCTCCTATCAATCCTAGTTAGTAGTGATTTTAGCCACTCCTCTAATATGGGCTTAATGGTCTCAGCTGTTAGGCCACTTACTCCATGTTCTTCGAGAGCTGATAGTACGAGCTTCCATATTCTATCATATAGTTTTGGAGGAAGTTCACCCTCTTCTAGCTTGCTTAGTCTTCTATCAAGATCTTTTATGAGAGGCGGCGGTGTTCTTCCAAGTTCTCTTAGTATTAGAGTTCTAATATAATCGGAGATTAACTCATATCCCTCTCTTTTAGCTCTCTCCACTATCTCCTTGTATACGTCTTCGGAAACTCTTATTGCTATTACTTTTTGTGCCAAGACATATTACCCTGAAAGCCTTTATCCTATATTTATATAGTTGTTTTTGAAAGTTATTTAAATCTAGGGCTATGATGAAGGCTGTACTCACAGAGATGTGAAGAATCCTTTAAGACCTGAGCCCTAACGGAAAAGTATGACATGTTATAAATGTCGCTGAACTAGGGGGAGCAGTGGAGCTTAGAATTCCAGTAACTCTCTGCTACAAGTCTCTCAATATTCCAGATGAATACGATAACATATTATCTGTTGCACATAGAGATGACAGTGATAATATTTACTTATCTATCGCTAATGATAGAATGGTCTTCAAGACATTTATGATAAGAGGTAATGGGTCAATTAAAGTATACAACGATGAACCCCTTAGACTCAACGACTATCAACTTACACCAGAACTCGCAATATATGTAAAAAATAAGGATCTCCACATAGTTGACCCAGAGACCACCATAGATATATTCAAGAATACAAGCATAGTGAAATACGTCTTTAATCCGCATGAGCGTATTGGCGCTGCAATACTCAAAGATAATAGTATTTTAAGGAAAAGATATCGTCTCGTACTTGGATTTAATGATAACTCGTATACCATTATAGAGAAACCCTTAATCGATGTTATTCCTTACGCAAATGGATTTCTATTAGCATATCTCGAAGAAAACTCTGTAGTAATTGAGAAGACTTCAACCTATGAGAAAAGACAATACGATATAGGGATTACTCATAGTTTAAAGTTGACGTGTTCAAACGACTTTATATCCCTTATGTACGATGAAGGTACACTAGTAGTAGACAGAAAGAGTTTACAAGTTATAGAAAAAGTGCATTCAAAAAACATGGTTCCTTTAGGACAAATGCGTAATGGTTTAATTCTTTGGAACACTGAAACCCATGGGGTATATCATAAAGGTACGAAGAATAGCAAGGTTATACTCGTATGCGAAAATAGACCTTTACTCATTGGTTTTTTAAAAGGGAAAGCACTCTTAAAATGTAAAAATAGTATAATTGAGCTTGGTAATAATAATTGGCGATTACATGAAAGTTCGAGAAAACTGTTAGGGAAAAATATAGTTGCTGCTGCGATAGTGGGGGGATACCTTGTTATAGGTACTTCAAATGAAGTATTTGTGTGGGGGCCAGAGAAATATTATTTCAAACCAAAAGAATTCATTGATGTATTTAAGCTAGGAGAGAAAAGCCTTGTTGTAGTTGATAAAAAGAATATAGGAATTATTGATGTTTCAAAACAAATAGATCCTAATGATATAGTGATATATAGTGATACAAGCATAGATGAGAATTTAAGAATAAGAAAGAGACTAGCATTTAATAACAATATAGTAGTATCAAGTATAACTGTAAGAGATAATAGGGTAATAAAGAAAAAGAGAAATGTCTTCGACCTGGTTATCACTGGGAACGAACCAGTTACATTTGATATACTATACTATGGTGAATATAAAGTAGAGCATAGTCGAGAAGACATTAGCTATTATTTTGAGATATTATCAGCTTATACCATTAACTATCACTTAAAGGGAGAAATCATTAAACGTCTTTTAATCTTAAGATATAGCTACATCAATCCCTTTAATAAAGACATTATTAAGAATTTATATGTCAATAACGAGAATATCGGATCAATAAAACTTATGAGAAGAAGCAAGGGGATAAATACAATTATATTACCATACAATCCTAATAAGGTAATTGAAAATGCTAGAATAGATGAAGAACCCATTCCCGTAAAAAATATCAATATCACATTACAGAGATTATCAATAAATAAAATAATATTAAATAAAACAAACAATAAAATAACGTTATCATTAATGATAACATCAAGTGACCATACTAAAGACGACATTATTGGAGATGCTCACGTATGTATCAAGGGATTCTTTAATGGTTGTAAGCATTTTAATACAACAAACATGAAAAGCAATAATGAACTAATTCAAGTGTCAACAACAATAGATCCGAGAAGAAAAGAAACAAATATCGTCTTATATGTAAGCTTAAACTACCAGCATATACACGACATGATAGTACTCGACGAAACAAAAATACCTATGGAAGCCAATGCTATATCATTAATTCCCTTCCTATATAAAAATAAACTATATATAGTTGTTGACAACCTCCCCTTCGATAATGGAGATCTTTTATTAATAACTGATAGAATAGAAAAAATTCATATAAATAGAACACCATACATTATAAGATATAATGAAGCGAGATTAAAGTATATTAAAAATATATCTGCATTAAAGCTATATAATAACAAGATATACTATAGTAATAGTAACGTAAAAGCTTGTTAAAACTATATGGGCTGAGGTTCAGGTACTTCCTCTAACTGTTCTAAGACGTATCTTCTAATACTCTTAACGTCCGGTAAATCTACGAGTATTTTACCGTTCTCTATGTACTTTCTTAGTAGTTTTATTGGCTTACTACCATTAGGACATGTAATCTGTAGTTCCTCGTCTAGTAAACTCATTGTATCATTAAGTCCTGGTCTGCACCTATATACTTGTTTTGCACCAGGTAGTTTTCCTCTCTTACTGTACGGATGCCATTTATTATCAATGTATTTTTCAACTATATCCATACTGAAATCTATACTTGGTGGAAAAGCTATACTGGTTCCAATGCCAAATCCGTCAACTAAGTCTCTTAGCTCAACCACGGTTTTCTCATTTATACCTCCACTAACAATTATTTTAACCCTATTATATCCATGAATATCAAGTGTCCAACGAGCCTCATATACTATCTTCTTCATACTGCCTCTTCTACTACTAGGAGTATCAAAGCGTACCCCATATAACCGTTCTCCAAGAGTCTTTGCAGCCAATAAAGCCTCGTATCTTTCATCATATAAAGTATCTGTAAGAGCTATCCTAGGAACATTTTCATCAATAACTTCATCAAAAGCCTTCCAAGCCTCAACGGGATCACCAAACACTAATATTAGTGCATGAGGCATCGTACCCTGAGGCTTAATTCCAAGATACTTCTCAGATAAAATTCCAGAGACACCATCAACACCACCTATATATGCTGCACGATCCGCCATCGGATAGATCGCGGGATGAAGCGCCCTTAACCCAAAGAACAACACTGTTTTATCACGTGCAAGCTTTCTTATTCGAGCTGCTCTCGTCGCTATACTTGTAGCATGTCTAAGCACTCCAAGTACAGGTGTTTCTAATACAGATATCTCACTATAAGGACCCTCAATAATCATTACTGGTTCAAATGGTTTAAACAATGTTCCCTCGGGCATTGCATATACATTAACATTTTTTCCTCTGAGAATAGCTAGTGCTTCTTCAAGACCAGTAAATACCCCCCACTCATAACCTTTAGGCAAACTATATGCATGAATCTCCATTCTTACTAATGTATTACCTAATCCCTTTGACTCTACTATTTTACGTGTCCTAATAAAATAGATATCTGTTGCTTTTCCGGATACTATCTCGTCTACTGTAGATGTGTAAAGCCTTGGCTCCCGCATTCTAGTAAACCTCATTCAAACGATACAATAATATGTAAAATATTAAACTACTTATAAATGATGCTAATTATAGGAAAACAGTAGTCTTATAAGACCACTAAAAGTTGAGTGCACAATAATTTATAAGCCCTTAAACGCATATCAGCGCGGTGATCACATGCCTCGTGTTAGAGAAGCTAGAGCAAGAAAAGTACTAGGAAGAAAAGTTGTTAGAGGCAAAGAATACACGTATGAGTACTTCACATTGCCGTTAAACTTGTATTTACCTAAAAACATGGTGGAAAAGTGGGGTACTGAGTTCATAGTAGAGATAGATGAAGACGCTGGACTAATAACAATAAGACCAAAAAAACAATACCTTGAAAGGGGAGTAAAACCACCAATATAAGCTTACTCGCCAATAACAGTGACAATAATACGTCGCCTACCTCTCGGCCCATCCATCTCTACAACAAATATATTTTGCCAAGTACCTCTAACAAGCCTACCATTAATGACTGGGAAAACTCTGTCAGCACCAATAATCGCTGAACCTACATGAGCATGAGCGTTATCATCTATTCTATTATGAAGCCAACCCCTATCTGGTGGAAACAACTCCTTAATCCTGTTCAATATATCTTGTAGCAATCCCCATTCATGTTCATTAGCCACTATAGCTGCTGTTGCATGTGGTGCAAAAACCAGGCATATACCATTTCTTATACCGCTTTTCTCAACTATTTCCTCAACACGCTCGGTTATATCAATTAACTCAAACTGCTTACTCGTAGATATTATTATCTCATCATGATATACAGTCATTTATACCTCACCCACAAGTAGAAGAGTAAAGGAATCGGTTAATGAAAGATACTGTCATCCCTCCACGGTCTTGGGGACAGCGGTACCTCATCAATATAAGAACTTGGCTAGGTGAAATATAAGTGATTATAACTACGATAGAAGGGAACATAGTATTATACTGTAATAGGACAACCTATATATTACAAGATGAAGGAAAAGTTAGTAAAACACTATTAGAGGAAATTCAGAATAAGATTGGTGCACCAGTAAAAAGTGTATATAAAGAAATACAATGCGATAACATGCATGTAATAGTAGAGTCCAATAGACTAACAATAATTGGAGTCCACAAGTATACTGTAGACTTGAACCTACTCTACGCAAACTATGTCTTCCCAGATAAAATATTAGCTTGCTTTAGAGGTCATTGTTGGACTTGCAGTATGGGGGGTAATCTTCATATGATGAAACTTGAATACAACTGGTATGAGCATATAGTTAGCGGTAGAAAAACTGTTGAGGGAAGACTTTATGATGAGAAAAGAAGGAAGATAGGAGTGGGTGACTGCATAGTCTTCAAACCAGTAGGTTGCACTAGATGTAATACTCTTCTATATACTGTTGTTCTGGGCTTAAGACGTTATAGGAGTTTTAAAGAAATGCTTGAAAGAGAAGGAATAGAACATGTTTTGCCAGATATACATGGCTTAGATGAAGGTATTAAAGTGTATCGCGAATATTATAGCGTTGAGAATGAGGAAAGATACGGTGTAGTGGCAATAGAATTGGGGCTCCTATAATCCAAAGGGCTTTGCGTTAATAAACTTATTCCTATAAATCCATGCAAGTAATAGTAGAACAGATACCAATGTGAAGAACACATTTGCTAGACGTGAATTCGATTTTAACTTGGCTATTCTATATCGTTTACTAGATAGAGGATAAAAGAAGGCAACTCCAGCATAGGTTAACATGTCTAAAACTATATGGGATAAGAACCCAATATTAAACGCCGCTAACATCATCCATAACTCATACACTGATAGATAATTTAGAATATAATACAATATAATCGAGAACATTACTAAGACGAAAACATTATGCATAAGCATACGATGCTTTATCCTTAAATCGACATCAGGTAGATAAGAGCCTATAACGCTTAAAGTAATTATTCCAATTAGCTCGCTCGGTTGAGGATTAAGTATGAGGATTGATAAACTTGTACCAAATAATACGTGAGTACTTCTATTCACTAAGTCAGCACCCTATTTGAATACTACTTTATCGTTACTGTTATCTATGTTTGCAAGTAGTTTAAAATATAAGTAAATGAGGGCTGGGGATAAGTTGATAGTATTAGAAGAGAAGAAGGAAAAAGTAATTGTAAGAAAACCGAATACCGATGATTTAAGAGAAGCAGTATATGCTCTCTTAATGCTTATACCTATAGGAAAAGTTACCACATATAAAGCTCTAGCAAGAGCCATTGGAGTACATCCCCGCACTATTGCTAGGTTCATGGCGTCTAATAGGAATCCCATAGTGATCCCCTGTCATAGAGTAGTAATGAGCAATGGTAATCTTGGAGGCTACTCGCTTGGAGGTACTAATGTTAAGAAGAAACTTCTAGAAATTGAAGGTGTTAAAATAATTAATGGAAAAGTATCTAAAGACTATATTATAGACTTCACCTATATTATTGGTAGTTTATAAAGTTAGAATCTCACATCTATGTCAAGACCCCAACTACTTATCTTAAAGATCCTTAAGCCGCTAATTGCCAGTGGTTTCTCTTTAACTATAATATATTGCTTGTCCTTTTCACTCCAAGCAGCTATAGCTTTAAGCGTGACAGAGTTTACTTTTAATAATGTTTCTCTACTATTCCATAGTCTCTCAATCACGGAGAAAATATTTTCTTCTAGACCCTCTAGAATTACTTGTTTCTCTTTCCAGGTACCTTCTATTAAATAGTAGTTATAAGCTGGTATCCTAAAGCAAACAGGGTTTAAAGGATCTCTTGTAATTGATAATATTATTCCGCCATTACTTATTACGCATAAAATTGAACCATCTTTCTTATCTATATTTGTGTTAGATAGTGCTCGGACCATATTTAACGTCTTATTAACGATTATATCCTTAACAATATATGATAGTATTCTTAACGCTTTCTTGCCTTCTTCTCTGTATTCTTCTCTACTGGCTTTAATATTGTATCCATTGAGATCTCCTAGTATAGAACATACTATTTGAGGAGCTTCACACCTACTTGAATCTTGACGGGAAATCTTAATTGATAATTGCTTATCTTCTATAGCTAATCCTAAGGCTACAATTATATCATCTACTCTGTACTCCTTAATTATCAGTGGTAACGGGATTTTTACCTTGACGAACAATTTTATCTACCAATTTTAGCTTATCATTTACTGTCTCAAATAGTTCTTCGTCTTGAATATAGTTTTTATGAAGTTTTAACGCTATTTCAGCTTTTGATAGCTCATAGCCTAGATAAAGTATGTGCTGATCTGAAACTTTTACTTCTTCTAGGATCCTTCGCCCAATACTTAGCGCATGCCTACCTACTATTTTCATCTCTGCTTCATTGTCTTGACCATACTTATAGAACCCTACTTCTATTGCATCCTTTTTCTTATTAACTTGTATTCTAAAATATCCCGCCCTATCTAGGCTTGGTTCTATTCTTTCTACTACACTCATTACTCGTTTAGCTTTTACGGGTTCTTGCCTTATTATTCTATTATCCTTTAATACTAGCATGTTTATCCCGATGTCTCTTTCCTGTGTCTTTCTAGCATAGGCTATTTCAGCCATTGTTAATGCTACTCGAGCCTCGGCAACACTACCATACTCATAGGGTGCGTCTTCGACCACGTAAAATATGCTGGCACCTGTCTCAAACGCCATCCCTGCCAACATTGCGAGAATTCCATGAGTGTCTGCTTCTATCGAATCAATGACGTTGCTCGCTGAGAATACTATTGGTATTTTCGGTTTCCTCTTCTTTATTTCATATAATGCTATAATAGAGGGAGTAAAGCCTAGGGGAAGGGGCCCGAGAACAGGATCAACTATTATTTTATCGTATCCTCGCTTTAATGCTATATCTATGTTTTCGAGAACGCTATTTACTCTTTCACTGATACTCCATGGTTTTTCATATCCTTTATCCGGTATTAATGTAAATATAGCTCTTCTCGAATAATCTTCTAGTTTTAGTATTAGTTCCTGGTTTAAGCTAAAGATTATTGAAACCCCTTTATCTAATGCTTTGATAATTTCCTTGGGATTGTTTGTATCTATTCCTAGTGGTTTATTGGTAGTCTTTGATATTTTTACTATTTTATCAATTGTTTCATCTATATTCCTACTGTTCGATCCAACTACTATTATATCAGCGCCTTCTTCTTGGAAACGCCTAGCTATTTCAATTGCTTCATCAACGCTTACTCGAGGAGGTATTTCTGCTACAAGCCTTATCGGCGGACTTCTATCTGTGATTTCTATACCGTTATAGCTAATTACTACCGTGTTTTTTGCCCGCTCCTTTAATAATATGTTTCTTAGCATAGCCCTAATTCTCTCATATAATATGTAGTCTGCTGGAACCTTCTCTGATAACTCTACATTATTAGCTAATGCCTCGATAACCAATGGTATATTTACTGCATGTATTGTACCCTTATATACAGGTACTCCTACTCTTTTAGACCATTCACTTAAGTCGCCTCGTGTAAGACCTGGAACTATTATGACATCATAGTTGCGGGCAAGGTCTACTGGTACTTGCTTTCTCAGAATTTCTACCGTAAAAGATGATGCAACTGTTGGATAATCCACTACGTGTACATCTATGCTTATTTTCTCATAATGCTTCTTTAATTCTTCAACTATTTCCTTAACAATACCGCTTGCTGCTCTTGATGTTATCAATAGTATTTTCATAGGTCCTCGCTTCCTGTTCCTTGATTTTATGTAGTTTTATGGTAGGAGTTTTCAAGCTATTAAGGTATTTGTAGCCTTATCAAGTATACTAGACACTTTTCTCAAAATATGTTCTAGTAGAGAAGCCTTAGCGTTTAATTCTTCTTCTAGCACCTTTAACATGTTTTCTTTTAGTTCTGGATTTCTTTGTATTATCTTATGAATTGTTCTTGATAGTGACTCTGTTAGTATTATCTCTTCTCCGGGGATGATTCTCTGGGATGGTATGTTTTCTAGTGTTTTTAATGCATCTACTATCCTATTATCTTTTAGTAAACTGATTGTTTTCCTTATCTTGTTCATATCCTCTATTACTTCTATGTGTGGTATTAGTATTGTTTCAAAGCCTCCACTATCTTCATCATATTTACCTCTAAATAATGGTTTGATTAATTCTCTATTAATTATCTTGTATGCGTTAAACAGTTTCTCATATTTATTCTCAGATAAGGCCTTCCTAGTCGCTTCGAGGAGCCTATAGCCTCTTATCTTCAACTCTATCGGAGTTTGCTCTAGTTTCTCATAGATTTTTCTAGCATATGTTAGATATCCGTATTCTTTTAAGGGGTTCTCCTTTTTTAGCAGTATCCTCATAGTTTCTATTGTTAGCATGAAAGCTCTGTGTATTGTATTGCTTTCTAAAACTTCTACTGTATCTCTATCTGTGTGATATATGTCCATTATACTGTCTAGTGTGTTTATTGTTGCTGATGGAATTCCCTTTGAGCTAAAACTAAAGCTATCATAGTATGGATGATCTAATCCGGCTTTATACTCTATATCTAGTTTATC
>JALWGO010000099.1 GCA_027038805.1 Thermoprotei archaeon | reverse complement strand
TGCAGCAATAGGGTTTATGTCTACTCCTATACCATATAATTCATAATTTCTTAATACATACGCGAGTACTATTCCAGTACCTGTGCCTATTTCTAGAACTTTACCTCCTTCAATGTTTAAATTACTGGCAACTTCAATTAGTAATAGGGTATCATCCGAGGGCTTGTAGACCCCGGGACACCAGTAGTATTTTACCCAATCTAGGTCATAGAGTTCACACTTTAGCAATACCTTTGCACCATATACAAGATTTCTTCTAATTCTAGTTCTCTTACTCGTTTCTTCTTCAAACGTTCTCTTAATTGCCTATCAGCTTCTTTTCCTAGGCATTTTTCTATTACTCGGATTGCTAACTTATTTTTCTCGGAGAATAAACACCTCGTTAGATCTTCTATTTTATTGGCTGTTTCATCCCACTTCCTCTTTCTACGTAGTACTATGAGAGCATTATAGACTTCCGGGCTAGGGTAAAATGATGATGGAGGATATGTTTTGAGAAGTTTTGGTTCTGCTATGTAGTTTACTATGATGGTTAGTCTTCCATAATCTTTTTTCCCCGGCTTGGCTATGAGCCTTAATGCTAGTTCCTTTTGGAGAATCAGTATTACGTCTTTTGCTAGTGATTGAAGTGTTTTTATGATTACATATGATGCTATATGATAGGGTACATTAGAAACTATTGTACCAGTAAAGTGTTCTAATTGCATTGTGTCTAAGAAGTCTCCGTTAACTATATCTAATGAAGCTATGAGATCCTTTTTAGATGAAATTATATCTTCTAATACTTCTATTAATCTTTTATCATATTCTATTGCTATAACATAGTTGTAGAGAGATAAGTGGAATGTTATGGTCCCTATACCAGCTCCAACTTCAATTATTTGTTTAGTAGTATCTTTAGTGAGGTTCAATATATCCTTTACGAGTCTTGGATCTATTATAAAGTTCTGACTGAGCTTCTTCAATGGCTTGATGGAATAGCTTTGAAGTATGCGGAGTGTCCAGTCTCTTAAAGATTTCTTAGAATAGAGGGGAGGAGGAATATTCATTTCTAGGTTAACCAATTAAGCCTAGTTCTCTATATATTCTTATCAAGTAGCCTAGAAATATTATATGGCCTTTATCGTCTGATACATATGGTTTAACGAATAAATAGTATTTCTCATTGCCTTGAAGCTCTAATATTATTCTATCAGCTATTATTTTTGCTGGATCACTTATTCTTGTCCGCTCCTCGATATCTTTAAATGATTCAAAGGGCTTCTTTCTCCGCTCCTCTAATATAACTCTCATTGACTTTTTACCAATACCTGGTAAGAGTTCTAGTGAATGTAGTTTTAATGTAACTGGTTCTGCTATATTGAAGAACCTTACAAAGACTGGTTCCTTTTCTAGCACTAAGCGATAGACTATTTGGCTTAAATTGTCCCTGGCAACTGTTGTTAAATCCTCATAACTTATTCTACCAAATATTTGTGCGACCTTATCTCTTAAGCCGTGGCCTATGTATACTTTCTCGCCTATAACAAGGTATTGATCGGGTTTGGGATAAACTTCGAGAAGCGTGAAATACATGTCACCAATTACTTGAGCTAATGCACGGGTTCTATGTTGTGGATGTCTATCTAATGGGTTGCCTTGTGGTAAGAAGTCAAGGACATAAGCCCATTCCTCGTGGAATAAGTGGTCGCGACGACGGCTTGGTCGACCTGGATGTCTCTGTCTTCTCGGATTATACACATGGCTTCACCATATTCGGTAGATCTAGTACACTTATTGTTAGAACTAGTATTTCTAAATATCTTGAATATTAGGGGGCGGTACATTCATCAAATGTATTTATTCTTCTGATATCATGTAATCTCTTAATAGTTCTATTGTTTTCCATAGTTCTTCTTTCTCCCATGTTTTTGGCTCGAAAACTAATAGTACTCTTAACTCTTCTATGGTTGTTGGACATATACTTGCTATCATAGAAGCCGTTATTTCATTATATCCCATTTCTTTTAGTTTGACTAATAGCTCCTCTATCCTATTTTCATCACATTTAGTAAAATTCTCCGCGTAGTTTAGAGTTCTAGTAATCACCTCTGGTACTTCATTGTCTTCTTCTAATCGCTTTGTTAATATTTTCTTAACTAAGGGTATTGGCGCCTCTCTGGCGTTTTTTATTTCAAAAGACAATTCTATTCCACCCTTATAGTTATACTTGTCTTTTGAATAAATAGGTAGCGCTCAATAAATTATTCTAAGATGCTTTTTGTTCCTCCTCTATTCTATGCTTGGCCTCTGGTGTTGGACGCAAATGTTCTGGTCTTATAAACAATTTCTTTATCTTATCACCAACAACTACTTCTACTATATATGATTTTCCTCTCTTGCCTCTAATCACTCCTACTTTCCCATGGTATCTTCTATGCGGCATTCCCTTCATTACTGATGGATTTATTATTATGTATACCTTGTCCCCAGGCTTATACTCATACATTAATAGGCTAAGTGGAGGTATGGCTCCTCGTTCTCTAACATGTTTCTTCAATAGCTTCCTTGTCCTATGCCTATATCCCCTTGGTGCTCTAACCATGGATACCTACCCTTGAATGCCTCTGTACTTAGGGGACTAGAAGAGAACTATAAGGATTTCTTTTCCATAAACTTAAGACTATAATTGTACCGAAACAACATCTAATTCTATACATTTGGCACTTGCTTCTAATATATCAGAAAAACTAGGCTTTGTTCTTCCTTGATCACCGCTTACTAGTTCCTTAACATATAGACCTCCTTCACATCTTATTAATGCTTCGAATACACTCTTGGTTATTCTTCGCGTTTTAACCGAGTAAACCTTCTTTTGCCTAGTCGCATTAGGTCTCCTATGTAGAACCCTTCTTGGTGTCTGCTGAAGTACTGTTTTGTCTTTAAAGAACTCCTCAATTTTTCTGAGATCATTTTCTTCTAATTCTTTATCAACTATTATTAAGGCCTTGTATACTTTAGTTGTTTTTGCTTTCTCCATTTTTATTAATCGAACATCTTTTCTCTCAGCCTCGCCTTCGAGCTTTACCTCAACATAGGGAGATACCTTGTTTACTGCGTCCTCCAATTCTTTTAGGCTTACCCTCCTACGTTTAGGCTTAACTACTTCAACTATCATGGGCCTACCAGTACCCAGCATACGTGCATCTACATCTTCACGTCCGGAAGCATGTAATATTGCCCTTTCTCCCTGGAGTATCTTGGCTATTTCTTGCAGCGTTTCCTCTATTGAGAGCGGGTATTTCTTCTTTCCATTCCATAGAATCCATATTGATTGCGAAATCATTCTCCCTTTTTTCCAGTATCTTCCCTTAATGTATAGAGGCATAATGATTGGATCTACTTTATTGTTTTCTAGGTCTATTAGTAATACTATGTCAGGTTTTGTAAAGTCTACTGGTATATTTGCTAATTGCTGTATTTTCTTACCCACTTCTCTTTTTATCTCATTACGTATGCTTTCATAATATTTTAGATCATATTTTCTAATTATCTCTTCTTCTCTTGTCTCAACGCTACTACCCTTTTTAACGCCTACAATGAATGTTCTTGCATCTAGTGTTCTTAAGACCTCTACCGATTCCTTAGCGTATTTTTCTATTAGATTATTTAGATTTCTCTCCCCACATATGCTACAAGTCTTAGGAGCTAGCTCTTTTAGGAAGTATTGTTGATAGAGGGGCTTTGCAAAATCCCCTATGTTTTCTAGTATTTTTAAGGCCTTTTCCCTTGTATTCTCCCAATCTTCTATTAGTCTACGATGAATCTCCATTAGTGCTAATATTTTTAGTGCTTTACCTCTCTCCTCGTTCGTTAAACCTCTCCCCAGTCCTCCAAAGAGTCTTCCCAGACAATTGTCGCATAGGGGATGATTTTCGAGAATCTCTAGTACCTTCTCTATTATCGTTCTCTGAGTCATGGTTTTATACCTTGTTCTATTCTATCAATTAAGTAATTGAATATTATTATTTTCTGACTAGTACAGTAGTTATAGCTAAACCCTACTTGAACTGTATTATTTGCCTCAACTACTGGTGTACTTGTCCCGATATATAGTGCTTGTGAATCCTTGTCCCCATAATGTTTTATTGCATCTACTATGTTTAGGCCCTTACCAGTAACATTGTATAGAATATATGCTGTATAGTTTACCCCGTTTTCTTTTAATACTATACCATACCGTGTCCTCTTCCTTATCGCAGATTTTATTAGGCCGCACATTGACTCATAATCTGGTCTCAGATTCTTAACAGTTCTACCATCAACTACTAAGACTTTACTCTTACTTCTATGTGGACGTAGTATTAGTATTGTATCTTTTCGGATATTATGTGAGAGTAGAAGAGATGCAGATATTATTGGCGCTATTATCTTACAATCATTTAATGATTCTACTTCTACTTCTATTATCCTAACCAAGACCCGGAAAACCCTTAAATAAGTTCTTGAGTTTTCTTCCACGCTTTAGTTGACGGAGCATTTTCTTTAGTGTAAAGTACTGGTTAAGTAGCTCCTTTACATCTTCTACCCTTACCCCTGCTCCAATGGCTATTCTGCGGAGGCG
>JALWGO010000098.1 GCA_027038805.1 Thermoprotei archaeon | reverse complement strand
TATAGTTCTCTATTCAATTGCCTATTTAATGCATCGAGCATTTTCTGTGAAAACATTGCTCTCACACATTACTATCTATGTTTCCTCCATATTTAAGAGCGTCTCATATAGAGTAATCTTATAATTATCAAGGCTTCTTCAAGTATTTTGTTTTTATATAGTTACGTTTAACTATGTTAAAGAATAATTTAATATGACTGCTACACTTATATATAATTATGATATAGTTCATAACGTTTTCACATCGTAGAGCATGCAGGAACTAGTATTAAATATAAAACATGAAGTAGCACAAGATATAACCATTAGAGAGAATAGGGAAAACAGCTAGAACCAAACTTAACACTTATCTTACAAGTCTTTTCTTATGTTTAGATTCTTTTCCTTTCTCAACGGGGGAACACTTATTCATAATCAACCTATTATTTTATCGACATATGTGTTTGACTGCATCATTAACTCTTTTTACTGTATGTGTAGATTACCAGTAATGATAGTGATCGATCATTATGTTGTGGGGAGTTCTTTCATGACAAGTTTTTACCTTAGAGTTGAAGAGCATAGAAAGAATATTAAAATTAGTAGAGGCTTAGCAATTACTTTACTTGTATTTATATTGGTAATCCTATCTTATGCTAGCTGGGGCTTTGTAGGAATACTTGCATTTACTGCTCAATGGTTTGCTTCTACTCCTCTAATAACCCGTTTATCTGGGGTAATTTTCTTGCTTTCCATTATACTATTTATAATACACGGCATATTGTCTAGAAAAGAATCGTTTAAGACAGGGCTTATTAAAAGCATTGGCGGAGTCTTGTTGGGACTATCTATTCTCGGACTTATTACTGGGGGACTCGTATCGTTAGAGAAGACACCTTATCACATAAGAGTCGATAAGCTCGATGAACCAGTAAATGTATTCGGTGTTTATCGTTTTATCCCTATGAAGACAGCCTATGCTAATGCTATTAGTATGTTGCAGATACCAACACATACACTATATTTTGGGGACAGCTATGTCTACTTCGCCAATGGTAGCTTGGTGTATAACTGGATAATAGAGCCAGAAGGCTTCTGGAATGAGGTAACTAAGGGTCCTAGGGGAATAGTGTTCGTGAATGCTGGAATATATCCGCCACAAGTTAAGATAATATACCGTAACATGACGTGGGGGCTACATAACCTCAAGATCATGCCAGGATATGTTGACGGCTTGTATCGCGAGGCGCAACTAGTAGCTGGCCTCGACAAAAGATTACTACTCGAAGATAATATTGAAGTTGTATGGAACAAGCACGTCTACATACTCATTCCAGCTGTAACGTGGGTTACAGGTATAGATTATAGTCTTCCAACACTAGCTGGCTATGTTGTCGTAGATGAAAATGGTGGTATGAGGTGGCTTACAGTTGACCAAGCAAGGAATAACCCGTTATTCAAAGGCATACCACTATTACCCGAGGTAGTTGCACGGGAATGGATTGAGGCTTATAGGTGGATATACGGTATAGGAAATGTCTTGATATATCGTAACACCTTCCAGATAAGAGACATAGGCACTAATCCCCAACCATACCTCGTATTAGACGATAAAGGCAACTTATGGTGGGTTTTCGTAGCAGAACCACCGGGTGAAACCTATAGTGCAAAATATATTTTCTACATAAATGCAAGCGACATAGAGCCCCATATACTCGCCTACGAGCTACCAGAACCAATGATAGGTGTAAGTAAGGTAGAGGCATATGTAAAGCAACGTTACCCTACTTATGATTGGGGCCAGCTAAGCATCGAGGAGCCCATACCCACAATAATAAATAAGACATTATATTGGAAGGTATCAGTTACAACAAGTGATGGAAGAGGCTTAGTAACAGTGTGTCTTGTAAACGCGAAGACCGGGGTAGCAGACTGTATACAGCCTAGAGGAAAAGTAACTTATATGGATATAATAGGCATGCTATTAAACAAAACAACGGTAAAACCGAATGTAACGGGCAATATGACACTAATACAACAAGTACGAGCACTCAAGGAGAAGGTAGGAAACCTTATCAAGGAGCTAGAGACCATATATCGGGAACTAGAAGCAATAGAAGAACAATTAAATAAGACAAGTAGCAAATAGACTAAATAAACTACTTGATACAATAACTTGAGATATAAAAATAATAATAGTAATGGAAAACATAAAATTACGCGTGTACTGGTAGCTGAACTGTTTTCTTCTTGTATTGTTTGATATATTCCTCCACGTAGTAGTCAAAGTATTTCGCAAATTCCTCTTCTAAACCCTTTTCAAACGTCGTTGCACAAGCATACCCGTGGCAAGCGTCTATGTCCCCACCAACATGTTTTGCTGCTCTAGGTACAAGGTAGTCGTATCCGGGCATTTCGCCAGCCAATACTTTTTCCTCTAGTTTTGATGGCAGTCTAAACGAGACCTTAACTATATTCCAGTTAAATCTTCCCAGTTTTGGTACTTCTTTAGGCATGTCTTGGAAGCCAGCTAGATACATATTGGGGTCTACTATCTCCGGGTTATTTCTTATTTCCATGCAGAATTCTCCGATCACTTTTACTCCCATTGGGTTGAAGAAGTCATGGACATGGAGCCATTGTAGATATTTTGATTTATGTAGTCCTTCTCTTTTAAGCTTCTCTATTACTTTATTAAACTTTTCCCTCTTCAACTCATTCAACTTATCTAGAGTTCTCCTATACTTTTCTGTTGGTCCTTCTAGTAGTGTCTCTATTCCTATGTCGGGCCCACCCATTAGGTATCCTACTGCTCCTAGAACAGTTAAGCTCTTAGCGAATTTGTCTAGGTCTATTTTATCTCCGAAGACTGTTAGATAGTATTTCTCTTTGCCATTAACTTCTTCTACGGCTACTTGTTTTTGCGCTACTGCATCAAATAGGATTTGCCTATTAATGCTTTCTAGTCTTCCGAAACGGTGGTGACTGTCTCCTATTGCACCCGTAACACCCATATATGCTAGATCGTGGTTCCTTGAATCCATTGTTATAGCAAAGATGTAGGCTGCACCAGAAGCTGAGATCTCTCTATCACCACTAATCCCATAGAGCTCGGTTGACAAGTTCATAATCTTTGGATCTTTAACGCCTGGTGTGTGGTGATGGTCTATGATTATTATCATGTGTTTTCCAGCGTTTATCTTTGATATTTCTGGTGCCGCACCCGCCCCAAGGTCTACGAACATTATTAGGTCTGTGTATTTCTCTAGTAGTCTCTTCACTATGAGTGGGTGTACTCTTTCTAAAGGTATGTTGACTGCTTCTATTCCCTTCCTTCTTAAAGCCTCCATTACTATTGTAACTGAGGATAAGCCATCTGCATCGTTATGGTGTGCTACGACTACTCGGTCGTGTTTTTCAATTATATTTATTGCTTTTCTTAAATCTTCTACGTATTCATGCAAACCCATATGGATCAGGCTCATTCAACTAGTTTTAATATACCACGTACGTCTTCAAAAACGTAATCTATCATTTCACGTGTCTCGGCATCTAGTTTCTCTAAATCCTCCTTCTTAGTCAAACCAGACAATACTAGCACAGTTGTTAAACCCAGCTTCTTTGCCGGAATAATATCCGTGTATAACTGGTCTCCAACCATTATAACCTCGCTGGGATCTGCTCCTATCTTCTCCAGCGCTATCCGATAGATTTCCTCAGAGGGTTTTCCAACTATTACTGGTTCAACACCAGTCGCCGCAGTTATCGCTCCTAGAAAAGTACCAGTACCAGGTATGGGTTTACCATCTGGACCTGGAAAGAGTTTGTCCGGGTTTACTGCCACGAACTTGGCTTTAGCTAATAGTATTGCTCTTATGGCGCCAGTAAACTTCCACTTATTCTCCTCGGTAACATATCCCTTCTCATCGAAGGGAGATCCAGCTACAACAAATTCTGCTTTCTCGGGATCGTCAACTATTTTTAACCCGTGGCCTTCTAGTTCTTCTTTTAACCCTTGATGACCCACAAAGTAGACCTTACCCGTCCTACTGTTTTTTGCTACATAGTCTGCGGTAGCGCTTGTCGCTAATACTAGGTCTTCCGGTGATACTTCTATTCCTATCCTGTTTTTAAGGATATCAACGTATTGTCTACGCGACTTTGTCGAAAGATTCGATAAGAAGACTATTCTCAAGCCCTTGTCTCTCAGCTTCCTCACGGTCTCCGATGCTCCCGGTATAGGTGTGCTTCCTCTCTTTAAGACACCATCTATATCAAATATTATACCCTTGTACTTGAGGGGAGACATTTCTAATACACACTTATAGGAGGGGGTTTTCCTAAGAAAGAACCGGGCCTATAATTCAATTATAAGATTTGTGGTATATGACTACATAGCCTTCTCAAATAGAGTTAAAGAGGACGTCTATATCCTTGCCTTCATAGAGGATAGCGTAAACAGCATTAAATATACGCGTCTTCTCTAAGGGGATACTCCTCTCGGTTAGAAATCTCTTTATTGTCTCGGCATTCTTAACGCCTTCAACAACTCCTACACCCCGTCTCTCCATTTCTTTTAAAGCTTCATCTACACTAAGACCCCTTCCCAATAGGTTCCCAAACATACTATTCCTTCCACCGAGCGCCGTCACATAGAGGTCCCCAAGTCCTCCAAGACCGTAAACTGTCTCCTTTTGTCCACCACAAAGATCTACTATCAACGCCATTTCCTCAATGCTCTTTGATAGTACTGCTGCTTTCAAGTTCCTATTCACTATTTCGTGTGCCTCTAGGTATCCTTCAACAATACCGTAGGCCATAGCATATATGTTCTTTAAGGCTGCTGACAATTCTAGACCAATTACATCGTTGGTAACTGTTATATTATAGTAATCTGTCTGGAATTCCGACGCTATTTTCTCTGCTAGGCTTATCTCCTTTGAAGCATATACAACATATGTGGGTCTCCTGTTAGCGAGTTCTACAGCAAGCGAGGGGCCACCAACGTATACTATGTTGCCGCTACCAGTATATTCTCTCACAATATCAGTCATCGTCCTAACCTTATCGCCAACAACTTCTAATCCTTTAGCAACAACTACTATAGGCTCCTTGGGAACACCTATGGTCTCTCTTACACGCTCTGATACGGGAAGCACTCCACGAGAACTCACAGCTACTATTATTACATCGGCTCCCCTAAGCGCCTTCTCAAGTTCTTCGGGTTTGTATAACTTTATGCTACTCGGTAATATTATCTTAGTTCTAGGATGAGGTTCACCGCGAGAAACTTTCTCGTAGATAAACATATCGTATTCTGTAAACCAGAGTCTGACTTCATGTCCTCTATCAGTTAATGGTATTGATAAAGCTGAAGCTATTGCTCCCGCTCCTAGTATAGCTATCTTCACTTTAATAACCACCTCACTCCTTTATCGCGATAAGCTTGTCTTCATGGAGTTTAACATATATTTCCTGACCCGGCTGAAACCTATACATGGGTGGAGTCTTAAACCTAAGCCTCCACTGACCTATTCTTATCTCATAGTCCATGACGTCTCCTTCATATGTCGCTAACTCTACTTTAGCTTTAAACACGTTTTTCTCCTTTAATTCCTTTGACACAAGACTTATAAAGTCGGGACGTACGGCAACAAATACCTTTGAACCCTTCTTTACTTTTTCGAGGTTAGCCCAAGAGTATAGTTCCAAGCCGTCTTCTGTTAGGACACGTATAATACCCTTAGACTCGTCTACTATGTCTTCTACTCTACCTTTAATGAACCTCGTTATACCGATGAACTCTGCTACAAACACTGTCTCCGGTCTATTATATATTTCCTCAGGCGTTCCTATTTGCTGAATTTTACCCTTATTTATAACTGCTATTCTATCACATATAGCAAAGGCTTCAGCTTGATCATGGGTAACGTAGACAGAGGTTATTTTAAGCTCTTTTTGAAGCCTTCTAAGCTCAAATCTAACCTGCTCTCTAAGCTTTGCATCCAAGTTACTCAATGGTTCATCGAATAATAGGGCTCGAGGATATAATACTATGGCCCTAGCTACAGCCACGCGCTGCTGCTGCCCACCTGAGAGCTGGTGAGGGTATCGATCCAATAGCTCAGATATCTGGAGAAGCTCGGCCGCCCACTTAACACGCTTTCTTATCTCCTCTTCAGAGAGTTTACGTAGTCTTAGCCCGAAGGCAATATTCTCGAAAACCGTTAGATGTGGAAAGAGAGCCCAACTCTGAAAGACCATTCCAAGGTTTCTCTTCTCGGGTGGAACGTCTGTTATATCCTCATCTCCTATGTATACTCTCCCCTTATCCGGCTTCGTTAGCCCAGCAATTATTCTAAGAGTTGTTGTTTTACCGCTACCTGAGGGGCCTAGGAGGCCAAAGAACTCACCATCCTTTATCTCAAGATAGGGTATATCGGCTGCTATGACTTTACCATACCTTTTTACAATATCCTTTAACAATATTCGAGGCATTTCTTACCCTCCTCCTAGTCCTAGTGAGACTTGTAGGTATTTTTCGAAGAATAAAGCGATTACTATTGAGGGTATGAGTATGAATAGGCTTAGAGCTGCTGCTGGCTGGGGTGTAAGATAATATCCTCCAACATACTCGTATATAGCTATCGGCAATGTCTTCACAGCTGGTGCCCCTAATAGCAGGGTTAGTATGAACTCGTTGAGAGACCATGAGAAGGCAAATATGCCTCCTGCTAGTATCCCTCTCCACGTCATTGGTATGTATACTTTTCTTATAACCTGCAGTCTTGTGGCTCCCAGTACTCTTGCTGCTTCCTCAAGGTCTCTTGGTACTTGCATGAATGCTGCAGTAACACTTCTAAGGGTATATGGTATTGCTCCTATCATGTGGGCTGGTATTAGGGCCCAATAGTTTCCAAGCAATCCCAGCCTAGTGTAGAGTGGTAGTAATCCTATGCCTATTACTATTACTGGGAGAGCCATGTTCATGTTTACAAGGTTTTCAGTAAAAATGCTGAGTCTAGTCCTCTTGGTACCTAATACGTATCCAGCTGGAATTGAGAGTCCCAGGGTTGTCAACATTACTAGTGGTGCTAGAGTGTAGCTGTAGAAGAATGCCATTCTGGTGTCGGCGTGTTTGAATACCCAGGAGAACCATTTGAATCCCCATTCGGAGGGGAAGAGTTGGTAAGCATACCATTTTTGAGCAAAAGCGTATTCAACGAGAACTATCATCGGTAAAAGTATGTAGACCACTACTATCCCTATTACAGCTAAATCCCATATTCTCTGCCTTCTTTCCCCATACACTCGTATCACCTTGTCTGTAATACTACCTTTCTAGTAGTGAAACGGAAGAATAGATAGCCGAGTGTTGCGGAAGCTATTATATAGAATACACCCGAGGTATACGCCATCAAGTAGTTGAACCTCGTAGTAACGTCAAGGTAGATCATAACGTTAAGAAACTGGGGCCAACTACCGCCAAGTATTAATGGTATAGAGACCCCAGCCATAGTGGCCAATAATATGATTGCGCTCGTGGCTATTAACGCATACTTTGTCAACGGTATGAATATCTTACGTATTATGGTCCAAGTACCAGCCCCAAGACTTCTAGCCGCATCTATTAGCTCGGGATTAATCATTTGAAGAGGACCATAGAATATTGCTACTGCTATAACAAAGCGTATCCAGACTTCACCAAACAATATACCTATACCATAGGGATCATTAACCAAGGGTATTGGTTCATGGACTACACCTAGCTTCATTAATAATCCATTGATTAATAATGATAGGTATCCTCGAGGCCAGAGGAGGGTCCACCACATAAAGGCTCCAACAATATAGGGTGTGAATAAAGGTATAGTCATTACCGTTGATATCTTACTCCAAATAGGAGGCTTCTTTACGGTTAAATAGACTGCAAATAAGTATCCAGCTAGCACACTAATTATTGTTGCTATTAAGCTAACATAGATTGTAAAGAATAATGAATACAAGTATGGGCTTTCTGGAGCAAGAAACTCCTTATACCCTGCTAAGGTAAAAGTCGCGTTTACTTGCTCTCCAAATATAGATATTCCAAAGGAGCCCAATATTACATTGATTATTGGGATAAAAACCATTATTATAATAAATATGTATAGGGGGAGAAGAAAAATAATTGATATTAAATCCTCTCTTGTAACCCTCACTGCTAACCCCTAGGCGTCTACTTTCTAGCTACTTCATCTGTCCATGTCTTCATCATCCAGAACATGTAGTCCGCGTGCCTAAACCATAATGGACCGAATTCACGCCACTTTATAAGATCATTGTATGGTGGGTTTATAGGCCACCATGGCTGCTTCTTTACCTCGTCTGGTACGTTCTTCCAGGCCTCCGTTACTGCTGGATAGGCTCCTATCTTCTGTGGTATTAGTGCCTGGACTTTGTTTGATAGCAGCCAGTTTATGAATACTAGTGCTGCGGCCTTGTGTGGTGCATTGAATGGTATGAATACTCCATCGAATGGTCCCGGCATTGTTGGTTCCGGTATATACATTCCTACCCAGTTGGGGTCTAGTCTACCAGACTTTACCTCCTGCATTGTGATTGATATCCACATTGGCTCTAGTGTTACTTCTCCAGCTTCGAATAATTCTATTGTTGCCTTGTTTCCTTGTGGGTAATTGCCTGGCTGGTATAGATACTTCTCTAGCTCATTGAGGTATTCCCAGAAGTTCATACCGTACTTACCCTTGCTATAGAATATCTCCTTAGCGTGTTCCTCGGTAAACTTTACAAAGGCAAACTTATCGTAGCCGTAGAACCATTCTGCTAGCCCCATTAGGAATGTGTGGCCGCTACCACCCTTGTTTGGATCACAGTATGTGAATTTTCCTGGATGCTTTTTAACCCAGTCTAGTAGCTCATCAAAGGATTTCGGTAGATCATCTGGATACTTGTACAAGTCTCTTCTATATAGGAATCCTACCCACCATGCTAGTATTGGTAGATGTCTACCATTTGTTGGATACATGTCGTGGAAGTATCTTGCCACGAAGGGTATACCCTTAGAGTTTGGTATAATTTCAGCAAGGTTTACATCCCATACCGCACCAGCCTCATAAGCCATTGCAAAGGGCTTCGACCAAGCCAATACTACGTCTATGTCACCAGTCTCCTTGCCAGCCTCCTTCTCGCTTATAATCTTCTGTACTGTGTCAAACCAGCTTCCATGCACATAGGTACACTTTATACCAGTTTCAGCTGTGAAGTTCTGGCAGAGTTGTGTAAAGAAGTCTCTCTCGTAAGTGCTACCAAAACCGTACCAGACTACTTGACCCTCCTTTTTAGCTAGTTGTTCAATTTGATCCCATGAGAGCGTATAGACGTTCTTCTTATTCAGCTTCTCTACTCCGGGTGCTGCTGTCTGTGTAATAGTTGTTGTTACAGTCTGCGTTCCACCCGTCGTCTGGGTAATGGTTGTTGTAACCGTTTGCACTTTACCGGATACCATTGCACTTGCTATACCCCATCCTATTATTATTCCCACTATTAACACAATTGTTGCCGTTATAACAAGTTTTGAATCCATCCCATTTACCCCCATTTTAAAAGTTTAGGCTCTGTGTTATTTTATCTCCAATCTAACTCAATATATACTTTTTCTTCCACTATACATTATGTTTAAAAAATAATATAATTGAATAAACTAATCAGTATAAAAGTAGATAAACTATATATAAGTATCTTAAAATATAATTATATTCTAAAATATTTGATGAATACTTATATGAAACCACCTAAGCGGGTACATGCCAATGCTCCTGCCCTATTACCTTCCCGCGCTGCCTCAATATATGATTTCCCTCTTAACAGCGATGTTATTACAGCTGCATTATATGCATCTCCAGCGCCAGTACAGTCAATTATATTTTGGACCTTGTATGGCTCTATGTCTATTATTTTTACACTATTCTTATTCTCTGGTATTAAAATAGTGCTGCCCTCCTCCCCTTTCTTTAGGAATAATGCTTTAACTTTAATTGTCTTGGCTAAGTTTATTAGACATTCTATTGGATCTATGTTTTTACATAGTTGTTTTGCTTCAGCTCTATTAATGAATATTATGTCTAGTAATCCAGTTAGTTTTTCAGTAAACTCCGGGTAGTATTGCGCTATTCCCTCCAGGTCTAAACTTGTCGTTCTGCCTTTCTCCTTAGAGTATTTGAGTAGTCTTAAAATGATCTCGCCTCTATCATTATTGAGGACGGAGTATCCAGAGACATGTACGTGTCTTGTTTCTTCAACTATATGATGTATTTCTTTATCTTCTAGTTTAAAGTAACTGTTCGCACCCCTCGATGCTATAATCATTTTCTCGCCTTTAGCGTTAACTAAAACTATAACAAAACCAGTTGTCGCTTCATCAATTCTTTGAATAAACTGTGTGTCTATTCCCCTTACTTCTAGTTTTTCAAGCATATATTTCCCTAGTACATCGTTTCCGACAGCTCCTAGAATCCTAGTCTTTAAACCCATGTGAGCTAGATTTGATGCTATATTTGCTCCAACACCACCCGGCACTATTTTTGCATTAGGAGTAATCAGTGAGATATCATCTACTAGTGTTCCCTCAAACTTCACTATAATATCTATGTTTATATCTCCTAGGATAGTTACGTCAACGTTAACCATGTTATCCGCCACAAATCAAGAGACATCGGAAAACAGCCTACCCTTTTCTTATCTCCCTAACTATGTTCATAAGTTTTCTTACACGTTGTGGATCAACGGGGTTTTGGGTTATTCCTTTAACTTTGAAGTATGTTCCAACTATTGCGCCATCGGCTACACTTAACAGCTCCCTAGCGTTATCTGGATTTAAACCCGATCCTATTATTACTGGTCTATTCGGTGCTGCCTTCTTAGCTCTCAAGACATCTTCTTTTGTCGGTGGGCTTCCAGTCATTGTGCCTGTTACTATTAGTGCGTCAGCCATGTAGAAGTCTGTCCATGTTGCATGGGTTTCTATATCTATTCCTGGGAAGACCACGGAGTGTTTCTTAACTATATCTGCAAAGAACTTTATATCCCATGCATGGAGGAGTTTCCGGAGCCTCATTAAGTCGGCGGCATTGCCGTGATCGAACTCGCCCGTATCCCATACGGCTGCACCAGTGTAGAGGCATACTCTTATGAACTTGGCTCCAGCCGCCTTAGCTATACCTAGTGCTACTCTCCCACCATTATGGATAACAGTTATGCCTGCTGGTACGTTTACCTCCTTTATTACTTCTCTCGCCGCTACAGCGTGGGCTGCGATTTCCTCTGGTGGTATTCGATGGGCTCCAGAATAGTATGGGAGATCCCACATGTTCTCAACAATTATACCGTCTACTCCCCCCTCCACTAGGGCTCTTGCATCCTTCAATGCCTCTTCTATTATCTTATCCATACTCCATCCCTCATATGCTGGCGAGCCTGGGAGAGGCATTAAGTGCACCATTCCTATAATGGGTTTATCTACTCCAAATAATTCCTCAAGGCTCTGCAGTCTCTTAGAGTAGAAGTTCTTAGCCCATTCGGGAACTAGGTCATCTATTTTGAAGGCTCTACCCAAAACCATGCACCACTAATAACATGCAATACAATGATTTAAAACACATAATGCTAATTAGAGAGTTCTATTACTAGGCCTACACCACCATCACCGTAGTATTGCGGGTATTTTTCTGCTAGATATCTTCTAATCCTATTGCCGCTACAATGTAGTGGATATATCTTATGTACTCTCAGCCTGACTAGCTGGTCTGCTATTTCTTCTACTTGCTGTAGTGGCGATCCTATTAAATGAAAGCCTCCAATAACAATGTATGGTGTCTTATTGAACTCTCTTATCGCTTCTACTACTATATTCAATATACCGGGGTGACTGCAACCAGTTATTATCACGAGTCCCTTACTAGTATTGAGTATGAGAGCTTGCTCCCACGGCGGCCCATATAGTGGTTTTAGAATATATACGTTTTTCATTATCTCTATAGTGTTATTAACGATTACTACATTGTAGCCTTTTCCTCTCAACTGCTCGATTATTCTAATGGGAAACCCATGTGGTACATATACGGTTATTTTATGTGCATAAGAATCTAATGCACTGATACCACCAATATGATCTCCGTGCTCGTGGCTCAACACTACAATACTAGTAGATGATAAGTTAACACCTGTTTTCATAGAGTTATGTATTAATACTTCAGGTGATGGACCTGTATCGAACAGTATAGCTTTGCTCCCTTTTTCAATGCATATGCTTATTCCCCAAGCTGTCTCTAATTCATGTTCATACTTGTTATTGTCTACTAATACTATTATTATAGTCTTATTTCCACTTTTACCTACAATATTCTCTCCAACAGTATCTGGAGAACCGAGTACTGATGATTCATAAATAATAAATAATAATACCATGATCGCTAACAATATGATTATTATTGCGATCTTTATACTCAATTTCCCTATATCACCATATCTAATATTGCATGCATTATTAGTATTTTTCTTTAACACAACATAATATCTACTCGTTTTATAGAATACTTACTAGTAAGGTGTCGTCGGTAAAGAAGACTTGAAAGGAATCGAAGAGTTGATGTATTGGGATTGTTATTGCTTACTATATTCATTTATTTCATTAATTATTTTCTCTATGGCTTTAATTACAGTCTTATTTAGTTCTGGGATAACTCGTTGCCTATGAGCTAGTAAGTCCTCTAGAACTGTTATTAACGCTTCTAATTCATTATTGGATAAACTTGTTTTAATTTTTCTTTTCCTTAATACCTCTATCATTTCTTTTCTCGAAGCAGTAGGATGCCCGTGTGCACACAGGTAGAATCTCATCAGGGGATATATGTAGTTAGCTAGTGTTAAGGTATCTATGTGATTTAATACTTCCTCCTTCTTGAATTTAAGTAGGTATTTTATCGCTTCTCTAGCCATGTATCCGAGTGTTCTTTTTAGTTCTTCTTTACTGGGTTCTTTTAGCTTCACTCGAATATCATTACCGTATAACAATATGAAGTTCTTCATTATATTATAGTATTCGCATCCCAGTCCAAGCCATTTTAGTACATTGTCTTTATCATCTATCCATAGGCTTAATATTCCAGAATTCTTCTTCGTTTTCGGATACTTACCGTTTAATTGCTTAACGACATTTTCTATCGCGTTTATTACTTCCTTATTCCTGGTAACTATAAGAATGTCTATATCACTCCATCCCTCGATAAAATCGTCTTCACGCGCAATAGAGCCTACTAGTGCTATACATTCGATGTCATTAATGAATGATTGTAATCTAACCAGAAACTCTTTAAGCACATTCTTATAGTATGACGGGATATCTAGTCTTTCTACTACAGTTAAAGCTTCCTCCATGTTCTTGACCCAAGGATCATTATTAATAATCATAACCTTACTATTTTTCTATCATTCATTATACTATATAAGATTTAGCGCGGGAGCATATACACGAAAACATCAATTCATATTAAAAACTAGAATAAACGATTTGTTATATGTAGTACTTATTACATAAAAAATAACTATATGATAGACGAGGAGAAGTTCAATAGGCACAATTTAATGGAGCGCATTTTCATAAGGTCTCAGCTAAAAATAAGAATTCGTAAAACATTATTTCTTTTCAGCGATTTCGGCTCCTATGAGTGTTATGGTTTCTCTTATTCTTGGGTCTCTTCTTATCTTCTCTGATACCAGTGTATATAGTTCTCTTAGTCCGGGTGCTTCTGCCCTTACTAATAGGTCGTATTCACCTGCTATAGTGTAGACTTCTTTTACTTCTGGTATCATTAGTAGGCTTGTTGCAAGGTCTATTTCCTTGCCTGGCTCTGCTTTAACTAGTATGAATGATGTTGTCTTCGCTTTTAGTTCTTCTACGTATTTTAATGCCTCGAACGCCATGTCTGTTAGTGTTACTACTCTTAGTTTGCCGTCTTCTTCTACTAGTAGTCTTAGGATGTTATTGTATTTCATTAGTTCTACAGCTGCTTTTGCATCATACCCGCTTGGTACTCTGATTATAGTTGTCTTTGCATACTCTTCTATTCTATCCTCATCAATATTGCCGCGTGCTATTGCTTCTAGGAAGTCCCATTCTCTTAGGATCTTTAATACACCTTGCTTAGACTTAACATAGACTTCTGGTACACTGTTATCGTTCATAGCTTTCGCCGCTATTCTAATAGTTACATCTCCTCCAAGTACAACAGTTCTCCTCAGCATGCCTTCAACAATAGCTAGGCCATAGGGTAGGAGATCCCAGATGCTCTGTGCTATATGGCGTGGCTCTACTATGCCTACGATTTCACCTTTATCGTTTACTACTGGTATGAATCTAATGTTTTCTCTACGCATTACTTCGAGAGCTTCTATTACAGTATCATTTTCTCTTACGGTTACTGGTTTCCTCACAGCGTGTTTTACTACTTGTTCATCTAGGTCAATGTTTTCTGCTACTAGCTTCACTAGTCTTCTATAAGTTAACACGTATTCTGGTCTACGGTCTACATCTA
>JALWGO010000097.1 GCA_027038805.1 Thermoprotei archaeon | reverse complement strand
AAGGGATTCCTAGAACAAAAACCTCTTGAAACATTACTAAGGAATTGTCCGCCCTCAGAAATAAGAATAGACAGCACAGAGGAACTCTATAGAAAAGTAGAAGAAATAGTATTTAGAAGTCTAAGCATGTATCATTTACCACCAATACATCCTACAATAATACGAAATACTATAAGAGATGCACTGAGGCTAATATTTGATTACAGTAAATGATTATTATGGATACAGTCTTAAACTCCAAGTACACTATATATTCTGGTGTATATCATGGCGTGGTGGAGGAGAAGAAGAGACATATTCGACATATTCGAAGACTTCTTCAAGGAAATAGAGGAAGTTGAAAGGGCCTTCCTAAGGGAATTCGAAGACATGCTGACAAGAACATCCATGATACCAGAGAAGCCTGGCCAGCCAATAGTCTACGGGTTCAGGATAACCATAGGACCCGATGGTAGGCCGATAATAGAGGAGTTCGGCAATATAAGAAAGACTCGTGGTAGACCAATAATAAGCGAAGAGCATGAACCACCAGTAGACGTGTTTGAAGAGGATGATCACGTAGTGGTAATAGCGGAGATCCCGGGTGTTGAGAAAGACAAGATAGATATAAGGGCAACTGAGAACAAGCTGATAATAAAGGCAAGCGATACGAATAGAAAGTACTACAAGGAGGTAGAACTACCAGTAGAAGTAAAACCCGAAACAGCTAAGGCGACGTACAAGAACGGTATACTTGAGGTAAGGATACAGAAGAAGGAAGTAAAGAAGGAGAAGAAAGAAGAGGGAATCAAAGTAAAAGTAGAGTAACATTGATCTTAGAGTTCGAGATCTATTAGGATTTTTTAAACTCTTGGAGTGGCTTGATAACGGGTTCCCGCTTCTTACCCTTAACCATGCTAACACCTTCTGGGTCCTCTATTATTAACGTGAATTTCTCTCCACCATCTATGGCTCTCTTAAACCATTCAAGCTTTGCTATACAGACTTTATCCCTTTTCTCCTGGCATAGGAATTCCAGGACATCCTTAAACATGTGGAGTACTCCCTCAACTGTTGTAATAAATCCCTGAGCAGCTGGCCCCGGCTTCATTTCTGCTCCTATCTCTGGTATCTTTATTGTAGCTGTTGAAGCCCTTATTACGAGGGAGTTAAGGTCTTCTGGTTCTTCAACTCTAAATATTATTCTCCTAGGCTCTTTAGCCTCAGCTATACGTACATCAGTATAACGGTAGCCACATACCCGGCACTTCCCAGTGCTAAGAATAACCCTTCCTACCTCGGGCATATCGTATAGGTAGTCCTCGATAGCAAGTCCCTTAGAACCACATGCTGGGCACGTTGTCTCCATTTCTCCTATCTTCTGGAGGAAGACTCCATGATCTCTAAGATGCTCAAGGGTTTTCGCAAATACTTTTTCATTACCCTGGGCTATTGTTCGTCACCGATAAAGATATGTGTAAGAGTAGGAAATAACAATTCCCCGTAGGAATACTGTATGGGAA
>JALWGO010000096.1 GCA_027038805.1 Thermoprotei archaeon | reverse complement strand
TGACTGGGGGGAATACCTTTACTATGCTTACTATGAGCCACGATGTCACCAATGATATATAGGCATACATTATCCAGCTATTCTTCACTTTACTCCCCGGTTAACGATTATGCTTCACCATTAACAGCGTTATCGTAAGCCTACTTATACCAGACAAAAGCTTTTGTAGGTTATAAACATGTTCTATAAAACACAAAAATAACGTCTTTAATACACATTTATTGGCTGAAGACTAGTTTCATACCAGAATACATTTTTACGTATTTTTCGCCTAGGAGCTCTCCTAGTATTCTCTCAGCTCTAGGACCAGTACAATGGCCTGCATATACTTTTTCTACTCCGAGGTCTCGGAATATTCTCACAGTCTCCTTTATGTCTTCTAGACTATACTTGTTCATGTGGAATCCTCCTAGAACAGCATGTACTCTCTTATTGGTTATCCTAGCCGCTTGTAACGCTATATTCGCTATACCGCTGTGACTGCAACCACCGATAACTATTGTTCCCAACCCCTCTACTTCCAAGGCTATACCCGTGTCATCAGGTATATTGTCGGGTACCAGCTCTCCCGTATCTAATACTGTGTAAAAGCCCTGAGTATATTTTGATACATCTAATTCCCTCCTTATTTCGCCTAAGTAGAATGTTCTTGGTGCTACTTGTAGGGGTGCTCTAACTAATATGAATCTTGTATTATAGTTTTCTAGTAGTTGGCGGGTATAGGGTATGCCTATGTCAAGACTCTGCCTATTCTCACTAATATATAGGCTTGGCTTAAAGAGCCATGGATGAGAGACAACTATTAATCTACTATTTCTATCATAGAACTTCTTTGCTATATACAATAAACCGCCCGTATGATCATAGTGGCGATGGCTCAGTACAACTGTTTTTATTGATTCAAGATCTATGCCTAAAACATCGCTATTATGTTTAATCGCCTTATCTGATTGCCCGGTATCAAATAATATGCTCTCGATGCGGTTATCTGTGTAGAGCTCTATGTGAATTGATAAGCCGTGCTCTCCTAAAAGCCCAGAAGTACTTGTGTAATCGTCTACGAGTACAGTTAGAACTGCTTTATAGGGTCTCATAATAGGCACCTCTTCCTAAATACTTTCATCTAGTAGACCTAATTGTCTAGTACTGTACTTTATGATTATATGCTTATTCCTAATAGTACTAGAGCAGTTATTACTAATGGTATAGTCATTGATACTATTGATACTATAAGTTTACGTAGAAGAGAACCCGAAGCCCCAGCTACTTTCATATATATTAACTTGTTGAGCACAGCTGAAGAAGTTGCCAGTATTGCCGAAGCTAGAGCTATCTGACTACTTATCCTACCAGTAATTTGAAGTGTGCTAGCAGTAAAGATTGTTGCCTCTGCACTAACAAGACCACCAGCAACACTTGATATAAGGACTCCTGTTTCACCTGCAACATTTGACGCTATAGTAGTAGCCAATAATACTACAATGAATATTAGTAAAGCCTTTAACGCTATGGAATAACTTATTGGCCTCTCTATAGTTAAGCTTGTTTCCGGAATCTCTGGCTTGTTTTTTCCACCTATCTTACGAAAGAATAATATTAGCGCACCAACCAACACCGTTAAGAGAAAACCTGTTACGGTTAATAATAGTTCCATCCCAAGAATCTCAGGTGGGGCTACTAAAACGGTTAAGCCTAATATTAAGAATAGGTTTCGTAAAACCATAGCTGTTATAGCCGCTATAGATCCCTTAATTATATCGTCCTCTCTCTTAATCCTTAAGCCAAGCCTAGTTATACTGATAACTGTTGCCTCACTATGAACCAAGCCTCCAAAGAAAGCGAAATATGTGAGGGCTCTTGGTCCCAGAGCCTTTACAAGTATATAGCCTATATATGATAAAACAAGAATCAATACAAAGAAGCCATAGAGAACTTTCAAGTTGATTACATGTAGCCAGGGATCAGTTATATCGACTGCTAGGAAAGGACCTAAAAGGAATACTATTATACCTATCTCTAAAGCCGATAATAGTTCTTCATAGGTTAGTATTCTTACAGCTTCTTCAATGCGTAGTTTCACTGCAAGCATAAATGTTATCAAGACACTTGCAGCAATGCTTTCAAGATATAATCCTAAACCTATACCTACACCTATAGCATAGGCTAGCGCTAATGCTACAAGAGTCGTTATTCCAGGCTCACGTAGAATTATTAATCTATAATAACTGTAGATTGCAACGATAAGTATAGATAAAATAGCCATTCCAATAGAAATAGACATAGCTATAATTTGACCAAGGCCTTCAATAGTCTTTGCGGCAAAGACAGGAATAGTTATAGTCAGAGACCCTAACAGAGCCATGAAGCCAAAACTACGAACACCAGGAGGTGTACCGTACTCGGATTCTTCTTTGCTGATAGTACGCTTCGCCTTCTCTCTTTCTAAGCCTATTAGAGCTCCTGCTAGGAAACTAATAACTATTTTTACAAGAATATCCCATTCTGCTTGAAGCCCTGGTAGTGTCGTCATTTATATGCACCAGGCTTATACTTAGCATAGAATACTGTTATCTTTACACTAACTCGGAGAAAAAGAATGTATTTTAATACTATAAAAACACTTCTACTAGGTTAGACTTATTCTATTAGTATTATCTGACAGACCCATTATTGTTGGCGACCTGTTTGGCGGTGACTTGGGTGGGGTATTACGGGGTATGGTAAGTATTCTACACCTGGCCTGTTTATTGGTGCTTGCGGATATAGTTCCATTAACTCATATATTTCGGGCGGAATCTCTGTTTTTACCGGCAACCCCATCCTCATAGCGTCTTCAGCCGTTATCGGGTAGTCGTGAGTCCACTTACCCTCTGTTAGGAGCCTCGCTAGTTCTTCTGCTTTCTCTCTAGGCATCTTGTCTTCGAGCAACCTTATTATGAATTCTTGTACTTCCTTTATAGCCTTCTCAGCCACATCAGCCATTACCAGTAGGTGATCTGATGCTTTGTCACCTTTTATTTTAGCCACCTTTAGAATTGATGGTGCCGGCGCCATTATCCCCTGGCCCATGCTTAGCTGGGGATCAAGAGGACCAAGAACTGCTTCAGGACTCATCCATATTTCATCGGCTGCTAGAGAGATTAACGTGCCACCGCTCATGGCATAGTGTGGAACAATCACTATTTTCTTTGCAGGATGCTTCTTCAGAGCCATAGCTATCTGTGCTGCTGCAAGAACAAGCCCCCCCGGTGTATGGAGGACTAATGCTATAGGTCTATCGGGAGGTGTTGTCCTAATAGCTCTTATAACAGCCTCTGAGTCATCTATATCAATGAATCTATAAACTGGTATTCCGAAGAACCCTACTTTCTCTTGTCTATGTATTAGTGTTATTAGGCGGAACCCGTACTTTCTCTCTATAGCACCTATTAGTCTGAGACGCGCTGACTTCAACGAATGGAATTGCAGCGATGGCGAGAACAATATTATGAACAATATTATCCAGAACAGCAGCCCTATTATTGATCCTAGATCCAACTGCATTCGCGCAATACTTGTTACATCCATGTCACTATACACCACAATTAGCTTATCAACTCTATGATAAATTAATTTTTTCTCAATAACTATTAGTGGAGTTATATCCCGAAAAATAAAATATATACTTAGAGAAAAATATATCTAATCTGATAGCGGTTTACCGTCCTCGCTCAATGAGAGGATGTAGAGTGTTTCAGCGTCTATTACTGTAAATACATGCGATTCTCCTTCCTTATAATACACTATTGGTTTTCCTAGAAGTCTCGATATTCTTAAAAGCTCCCTAAAGTCTTTCACTAATACCTTTCTACTACTAGAGGTTACAGCTGAAGCCTTTATTATCACGTTATCATATTTGCGTAGAAACTCGGCTACAACACTGGTTAACGCCTTCTCACGCGTTATCATGATAAGTACTGCTGATGCCACCCCTGCTAGAATTAGCGTATAGCTGATATATCTAAGGTTCTGGATCGTTAAGGAAAACAATCCTAGCATTGAAAAAGTCGACGGTATTATCTGTTTTTCAGCATGCTCGTAAGTGTCTGTGAAATTCAAGTCATCATATAGTATTTTGTTTCTTTGAAAATCAAGCGAGAGTACCAGTTTTGGCTCAATTATTCTGTCTACAATCCTATCGCTAAGCTTTGTACTCACCTTTATAGTTGGGTCAACTTCAATATTGTACTCTAACGATGATAGTCCTATCTCCTTGCGAATACTCGCTATAATGTCTCTAAGCTCGGTTACATTTATGTAGAATCTCACCGTTGTATTGGATGAATCTATAATATATGTTGTATTGTTCAACAATATGCTCCAGCCGTCGGGTTCCGTTAACTTTATCTTTAAGTCTATTATACCCTTATTTCCGATAATTTTGTCTAATTTACTAATAATGTTAAAAGTCATATTGAATTCTAATGTTTTCGTTAACGGTATGTAGAGGGGATCATTCATTCCAACAATATCCCTGTTACTATATATTATTGACTTATTAACATGAGCTAGGTACTCATAATTAGTGTTATAGATTACTTGTACCGGATTCTTCTCCATAACATTGTATGGACTAGTACTATGTGATATTATAGCTAGTGGAACACCCATGATAAGTGAAACCGCTAATACAGCAAACAATGTATTTCTATAGATTTTTTTCATATACCCCATCTCCATGTCATGTATTTTCTAATATCTTCGCCTACTAGGGCTAGGATGGCATAGAGTAGAAGCGAGCCTACTATCAAAGCTGGTAGAAGAAACGGGTAATTGACCATCACGTACTGGAAACCCAATACTATAAACCCTATGCGTGGTATAGTGAAAGCTATTTTCCCTATAACTGCTTTCTCGGTTACAAGCCCAGGGTCAGCGTCAGAGTTTGCATCACCTTTAGTTTTAAGATACACCTTGCCACCATTGTTGAAAACCTCTATTACCCTGTGTACTACTATTCTATTACTTAATTGATAAGCTACAATGTCATCAACTCCTATTTTACCTATATTGGTAGGATACACTAATACTATATCACCAATGTTTATATTGGGCTCCATACTCCCAGAAGCAATAACAAAGGGCTTGAAGCCCCCTACAAATATTAGTAAGAGGACAACTAAGACTGATAGATATGATATGATTCCTATTATTTTCTTAGATAAAGCATCTTTCTTTAACTCTATTCTCGGTATATCCACATCGCCTAAGATTAGTATTGTGAGCATTATTAGAACTAGGTATATCGCTGTATACGCTATACCTTCAATATACCATGGAATATCTGGTAAGATAGGTGCAATGAAAACGAATATGTATGTTGTTAGTGAAAATACTACAGTATTCCAGACACCTCCTCCAAGTAATAGATACGATAGAAACAAGTTTAACGAGAACAACGGCAGCAATGATGATATTACTAGTTTTAACATTACTGTTTCGTCACCAAATGATAAGACGAATTTAGATAAAGACACCATTATAACCGTAAACAATATTGAGACTAATATTATGTTACGGTCTAGTGATTTATAGCTTCTTAAACGCTGAAATATAGCTGCTCTTAGAAATTCTAATCCTAAAATGTAAGGTGTTATACGCAGTATATTCAAGACCATACCATATATGCTAGTATCATAGGAGTTTAATCCCCAGCCACTTATAATACCTATAACCATTAATGCCCCTATATCTATAGATGCCAACAATAATGATACATATAGAGTAGCACTCTTTCTGTCAACTATATCGAATAGTATAAAGAAGGCTAGAAACCATAGAAAGGGCTGCACAACATAGGCCGAATACCCTCTAAGTAAACCAGCATATAATAATAACTTACCCACTAATACAAATAATAATGCCATTATTATACGATAGTTTGTATTATTTAGATTCACTTCCTTGCTACACCGCTTTTACTCTACGCTATGTATTAGTAGTGTAGTTAGAGTATATGGGAGTGTGGGAGAATTTATATAGAACAAAAGTACAGTTTAAAGCATCTATATATTGCATTATAAATTGTACTTAATCACTATAATTGCGGCGCAATTGTTATAAAATTATGTGACTTATATTTGGAAAAAAATATTTTGTAGACACGGAGCTAAAAATTGCTCGGTCTCTTATCGTGTATCTTATTATATATATATCATACATCTCATATTTTACGGTGATACTTGATTTAACGGTAGTGCACTCTCATATTCATTCCATGCTATAGCTTGGAACTGTATTAGCATGTGCAATGTTGCGTTCTCTGGTGCTTGTTGCAGTATTGTAATGTCTAAGCTTATATCAGCACTCTCACATGGATGTAATTGTACTCCAAAGTTGTCGCCCCACCATATCATTGTATCATTTGTTCCGTCACCATCTAGGTCTAAAGGTACTCCTTCATGTAGTACGTGTTCATTGAGTTCATAGTATTCTCTCCCATCTATTATTACTCGCCATATCTTTAGAGGTATTGTTCCATCGTTGTGTACTTTGAATGCTATATGTTCGTAGTAGTATGGATAGACGTTGTGCATTGTTATATTTAGAGCATCGTAGTCTCCGTCTCCATCTGTATCTACTAGTTGTACATCAGTACATCCTACATCCTTGCCCTCACTATTATTTCCTGGTGGAACATTAGTGTCTGGCACGTTAAAGTCGCATGTATCTAGTTGTACTACTGTATTTGGGACAAATTCCCAGTCAAGCTCACCTGTTTGTACATTGCCGTTGATTTTTAGCTCGCCATACCACATTGCGTATGATACCGTTACCAACAATAGTAATGCTACTATCGCTATTGGTGCCATTATCTTTTTCTGAAAGTTCATGTTAGTATGCACCACGTTCTAAGTTATCGTTAGGGTACCTCGTTCCACTGTGCGAATACTAGTGTTATTTCGAATGTGTATGTTGCATTCTCTTGTGCTGCTTGCAGTACTTCTACATTCATGCCTATTGTTAGGTCTTCTCCTGGATGTATCTGTGTGTCGTCAGGTATTGTCATGTTTACATTTAATGCTGTAGTGTTTACGCCCGTTATCGTGTAGTTTAGTAGTTTTACTGGTATGGTGCCAATGTTGTCTACTAGGAACTTGAACTCTGGGTTATATCCTGGGTAGGCATTAGTTATTGTCACGTTTAGTTTTATCACATCACCTTCGTCATCGTATACTTCTGGTTCTATATAACATGATGCTACGTCTTTACCCTCGCTGTTATTGAAGCCCGGGGCTTGCGGGTCTGGCCCTCTGTCACTGCATGCCCAATCACTCCATTCTACATCTACTTCACCTGTATTGATCGTTACGTTTATCTTTAGTGTCTCTGCCCACATTGCATATGCTGTTGCTAGTGATGCTAACAGTATTGTTAGTGCTAATATTCCTACTATTTTTGAAGATGTGTAGTTCATGTAGTACACCTATTTGTGTTGAATACAACTACACCTCCGTTTATATTAAGAATATTGTAGGAAAAATATGCAGGATTTAAGAGGCATTGAGTTATATAGTATTTTTGTGGAACAGTTTTTCACAAAAATTCTATGTAATATGTTAGTTATTAAGCACAAAGGCTTACTTATACCGTAACATAAACATAAGATAGGTAATGTATAAGAAAAATCACTCAGCAATCTGTGCTAAAAATGATTTTACTATGGTCTGGTCTTTTCTTGGAAGCATAAGTTTGTATACCTCTATTCTATCATACATACGTTTCTCAAGTCTTGCTGATGAACCTATCTCTATAAATACGCCTGTTTTAACTCCCACGTCTAGTAGGCCTAGTATGAACCATAGGTATTCAAGTGAAGATATATTGTTTGAAGTTGTAGATATGTATACCGCTGCATACTCATTGCCTTCTAATTTTATCATTAAATCGAAGTAATGTATTAGCCCTGATTCTCCTAAAGCAGTATATGATTCCATTATTCCAGATCGTGTATTCTTCGTAAAATATTCTTTTATAGTTTCCAGTAGCCCGATTCTATTATTGTGTTCGCCTTTAACGTCTAGAAGAGATCTCAGCTTTAATAATATCATTAACGTTAATATTCCTTTAGGAGTTATTCTATATACTACTCTATTACTTGTCTGTTCTTCTATTATTAAGCCATACTTCACTAGTTTTTCCAGGTATTCTGATAGCATTTTTGTATTTAGATTTGCTGCATACATTATCCGCGTCTTGCCTATAGCTCCACTAGCACTTTTATTAAAAGACATCAATATATCCGATATAATATTCATTTCTGAACGATATTTGCGATCCTTTCTATAACTTGAAACTCTACCGGGTTGAAATTCCATTATTGTTGCAACTCTGCTCTTTTTACATACTGTGAAATGTATAGTTTCTAGTACTTATAAAGGTAATGTAATGTAAGAGAATATGCGCATTTTTCAGTTCTGTATCTAAGTACTAGTGATAACCTATGTAGCTTTTATACACTAAATGAAAACCATATGTCAATTATTATCATATGTAACTGAAACGTATATGTGAATAAATCTAATACACATGCAAAATATTCATAATACGGGTTTCCACTAACAATACTTTGACACTATTTCTCTGACCCTATCTTCTCCTAGTAATCGATTTCTCTTACACCAATCAATCATTATTTTCAAGCATTCATCTCTATTTCTCATCTCAATGTTTCTAAAATATAGTACTAGTTGCTTGGCTATTTCCTCTGGTTCTTCTCCATAAGTCCTACCCTCTTCTAATATTTCTTGCAGAATCTTCTTGTCCTCAAATATTTTCAGCCAAGTAATCCTGTGTTGCCTAATTTTACGTCCTGTGTGTTTGGGTTTAAGCTCTTCCAATATTAGCGCCTGGCTCAATGCCTCGGAAATATGTTTTTGCCTTAGTGTCTTTGAAGTATATTCGGCTAAGCTAAAAGACTCCAATGGAATTGGCTTGAAATCATGGTCTAATGGTATGGCTTTTCTCCCTGTCTTATTGTGTAGCGTATATGGTATTCTAGATAGTCTTGAAACATCCCCTAATACTCGTTCATCAAGTGTAGGCAGACTCATCCCATGAACTCCTAGTACATTATACAATGCATGTAGTACATTTTTGAGGTATTCTCTTGAACCCTCAACTGATTTTTCAAGATAACAGTATATGTGATAACCCTTTCCCCCACTAAACACTATTAGTGGTTTACAATAAGATGATAAGTTATCTACAAGTTTCCTAGCATCTCTTCGAGCTTTTTCGATGTTTTCCGGTGAGTCTAGGTCAAAGAATATTTTCTCTAATGCTACTGGTTCTCCTGGTTTACCTGGTTCACCAGTATAATAATTTACCGAGAGAAAGCAAGGCCTACCATATTTTTGATCTCGTATTATTGTTGCTTCAAGCTTATCTAATAGTTCCGTAGAGTAGAAGCTTCTCTGAGGATGCCCGTAGTCTCTGCCCCAAAGTTTTTCCAATAACGTTACTCTATCGTATATGCCCGTAAACCATTCTGTAAGAAATTTCTTAAACTCCAAGCTAGGTAGCCCTTGTTATAGCATTCTTATCGCTTATTGGTGTTTTATAACGTTTTCCACAAATATACTTGCTAGTAGGAGGATTTCATAATGATTCGTGTGCTTGTAACTGGTTTTGAGAGATTCGGTAGGGAACCGTTGAACCCTACTGAAGAACTTGTAGCCAGACTTGATGGAGAAGTTGTCGGGAGAGCAATAATTTATGGTGTTGTCTTACCCGTATCTTATAATAGGTCGAAGAGGCTTATCCGGCTTCTTTTAGGAAACATTGAACCCGATATAATATTGTCTTTTGGATTATCGTCTCAGAGGACTATTGTAAGTATTGAGAAGATAGCATTAAACTACGCTCATTCTAGAACTCCCGATAATGATAGTATAGTCTTAAAACATAATAAAATAATAGAAAATGGACCACTTGCGCTAGAGTCCACGTTAAACGTAGAAGAAGCTGTAAAAGTCCTACTTGACAACAATGTACCCGCTATCGTTTCCTATCATGCTGGTACTTTTCTATGTAACTATGTATTCTACTTAATGCTTTATTATTCATTGCATACTAGTAGAATTGTAGGGTTTATTCATATACCATATACTCATAGAGACGTAGTTGAGATTATCAGGAGAAGTGAATCTAGGATTCCCCCGTCAATAGACTACGAGAAATTATACTACGCTATAAGAAAACTAATATTATTCTTAGCGGGAGGACTTTAACGTGTATCCCCTAGCCTTGAATAATAATAGAGTGAAAGCTGTTGGGAACATCATAGGGGAGATAGGATTAGAGGCTATCAAGAGAGTAGAAAACTTCGACCCCCAGTTTACTGCGTTGAAAAAGATATACGGGAAGACTAGAAGTATTGAGATAACATGTCTTGCTGCTGTATCTAATGCTCTTGTAAGTTATAGGTTGACGGGACCTGGAGAAGATTACTGGCTAGAATTCTCTGACTATTTTACCAGTAAAAGACTCCCAATTGACGTGGGACCGGATCTCATAGTTGATACAGTTATAGATTTTCTTTCTAAATCAAGGTATAATAGATTCTTGTTTAAACAGAAAGCTAATAGGCTGACACGCTTTAAAAAATCCGGAGCCCATATTCTCTTGTTTACTAGGTGCCGAGAACTCTTAGAGGATATCCATAAGCTGTTAGTCGTTATAGCTAATGGTATAGGCTCTAAGCCGGACGCGAAAACCGTGGTTTTTGCAGTTAAAATGGTCTACTATGCGGCTAGAGCTGGAGGTATAGATTTAGTTCTCCCACTAGATATCATGATTCCCGTTGACCGTAGGATAGGCTTATTATCATATACTTCAGGGATAGTTGATGTAAAGGTAACTGTAGGGAGTAGAAGAGAGTTAGAAGAACTATTATTGCGTTATAGTGATGTTCCACGAGAGGCGTGGAGGAGAGTTGCATTAGTAGCAAGGATACCTCCATTAAATATTGATAGTCTTATATGGTTTATATCCAAGGGTTTAGGGAGAACAGATCTTTCGATTATCCGTAGAAACGCTGTAAATATTCTCCTAAGAATACTTGGAGAAGAATATAGGGGAAGAATATTGAAGCTTATTAGGGAAATATACTTCAGAGACTTTAAATGAACACTAAGTTTAAGACCCTAACATTATATCTAGAGTAAAGGGGATAATTGATGAGCGAAGAGGATCTACCACCAACATTGAAGATGAAGCTTTATAGCAAGATCCTCCGAAGGATAAGTGAAGCTAAACGAGAAGAAGAGCTTAGAAAGAAGGAGCAAGAGAACCCTAGGAAAATAGTTGAACAAGTCCTAGCAGATAGTAAGGCTAGAGAGTTTCTTGATCGCGCGTTTAGAGAATACCCGGAGGCTGCTGAATATGCTGTAAGCGTTATAGCTCAACTAGTAAAGAGGGGTATTATAAAGGAAATTGATGGTGTATTAATGCTAGAACTCCTTAATCGTCTCGGAGTACCCATTAGACCAGAAATGAAGATACGTTTCGTTAAACGCGGTGGTAAGGAGGTAGACCTTAAAGAATACCTGGAGTAACCTTTCTTATAAAGCACACTGTTTATTATTGATTATATCACTAGTTGTTCTCATTGATATGTAATAGTTTTATACCCTAGGTATAGCGTTTCTAGAGTGTAATGCATAGGGTGATCTAGGTGATAAGCAAACTTCAACTAAGACCTCATTTCAATGCTAGCCAACAGCTTGTTAGATTAGGTAAGGACATAGTAGTGGGCGGTATTCCCGGTGATAACCCGGTACTCTTAGTAGGCTCATTATTCTATCACGGTGATAAATTATTAATTGATGAGGACAAGGGTATAGTAGACAAGGAGGCTGCGAGAAAACAGTTAATGAATGCAAAAGATTCGGCAGAAAACTATGGTGCGCGTTTCGCTGTTGACTTAATACTTCCTAGCCTAGAAAGCGTTGACAATATAATGACGTTTGCAGCCAGTATTGAAGACCTTGTATTGTTTATTGATTCACCAGATCCAGACGCACGTATTAAAGCATATGGTCTAGCGAGAGAACTCGGAATAACTGAGAGAACCATCGCCAACGGCTTATACACGAATACTGGGCCTAGGGAGTTAGAGGCTATTAGGGAATCTGGTATTAAAACTGCAATATTGTTGGCCTTTGACCCAGCAAATCCCCACCAATCTATGATGCCCAATGATAGGTTACGTGTTTTAGAGGAAAAACTATTACCTCTAGCAAGAAAGGCTGGTATAGAGAATATCCTCGTTGATGCCGTTGTACTGGATCCCGCTAGTATAGGTATTAGTGCTGCTACAATAAGATTGGTTAAAGACAAATACGGATTCCCATCTGGATGCGCACCCGCTAACGCTCTAGGCCCTGTCTCAAAAACCAAGTTCAAGATTGAGGAAGTTGCGGGAATTCATGGAGGTACGGCTGTCTTCCTACGCCTCATGGGAGCAGACTTCATAATGTATGGGCCAGTTAAAAGGATAAAATATGTTGCACCAGCGGTTGCTTTTGCCGATGGATTACTTGGCTATTTAGCTAGATACGAGGGAGTAAGGATAGACAGGAATCATCCATTAAGAAGAATTTTGAAAAATGTTCAAAAAATGTTTACATCTAGTAGCTAAAATGAGTTGAAATAACGATGGAAATCATAGTGTCTAAAGAGATACCATTGAAGGGTTGTCCGAAACTGATGTACAATGGCCCCTGCGGGGGTGGAAGCGGGAATATATGTGAGGTTACTAGAGGTAAGTGTGTATGGGTTGAGGAATATCTAAGGAACCCTGAGAACCCCTTGTTCCATAACATTGTATTGGATAAGGGCTTCAAGATAACAGACTACATCCCCAAGGAAAGAGAGCCCACAAGCAGTTTTATGATGAAGCTAAAGAATGGGGTAAAAACGTTATCCTATGAATATGTAGCTGAGCGCAATGTTTCATCGGAAAAAATACGAGACGAGTTGTTGAGACTTAAACAGGTATACGATGCTGTAAACTTTATCGACAGTCCTTTAGGTGCAGTACACATAGATCCCATGGCTCTAGCAATTCTATCTAAAAACTTAGGTGTTGAACCAGTAGTACAAGTATCGTGTAAGGATAAGAGTAGGGTACAGTTGGAAGCAATAGTCCTATCTTTAATGTTACATGATATACAGAATATGCTCGCAATAACTGGTGATTGGCCTCATCTAATAGGAGATAAGAGTAACCGCCCAGTCTTTGATCTTGACGCTATTAGGCTAGTCTATCTTGTAAGACTCATGAGTGACCTTGGCCTAGATTATAGGAAGAGAAGAATACTGAATGCTAGGATAATACATGTTGGAGTAGCTTCAAACCCTTACTTTAACCCATTGGAACTAGAGGTTCTCCGTCTTCAGAAAAAAGTGTACGCTGGAGCAGAATTCGTTGAAACACAACCAGTTTTCGATAAAGAAGTAGTATTAGACTATGTTAAGCGATTAGAGGAGAGAAACATACATGTACCATTAATATTCTCTCTTATAGCCCTACCTAGCTACAAGTATGCTAAAGCATTAGAAGAGTTTGCTAGAGTAAAGGTATCCATCGAATATCTGGACATGTTGAAAAGCAAGGGAAATGAGGCAAACCTGGAATTCATACCAAGACTTGCTGAGGAACTACTCAGCCTTGATAGTGTATCGGGTATTCATATACTAACACTTGGAGATAATAATATGGGTTTAGAATTGGGGAAGAGGATAAGATCTCTTCTCTAACCATGCATATTGAATTCAAGGTTCTTAATCCATGTACTGGTAAAGTCTTCTAGTTCGGCTAAGTCTATACTCTTAGTTCTCTCTAAGTAGCCGCGCATGCGTTCCTCATGTATTCTATCCAGTACAAGTGTTTTAAGACCCGACAAGACCATATTACCAGCTACTAATACTTTCTCCTCGGGGACGCTTGGTATAAGACCTAAAAGCATAGCGTCTTTAATGCTAATAGATGAACCGAAAGTACCAGTTAATATTACCCATTTAAGGTCTTCTACTCTTATATTTGATTCCCGGAGAAGTAGTTGCCAGCTTGTCTTAACGGCCGCTAATGCTTTTTGAAGTTCTCTTACATCCAGTTGAGTAAATACTATCGGCTTATTAGTAATTGTTTCATCGGCATTAGCTATAACTATAGTTTTAATACCATTTACTCTACGATAACCTCTAAGTATCCGTCCCCTATTGTCTACGACTTTATTTCTAAGTAGCTCTGCTGCCAAACTTATAATGCCAGAGCCTAGAAGACCAGCTGGCTTAGACTCAGAATCAACCATGTATTCAAAGACTATTTTATCTGCTTCAACTCTCTTTATCTTAACACTGTAGATACCAGGTAAGCCTACTCCAGCACCAGATTCTACATGGCCCTCAAAAGCTGGTCCAGCTGGCGTGCTTGTAGCGTATATAGGGTCTTCCAGTCTTCCTGTTCCGACTATTACTTCTGTATTCGTTCCTATATCTATTATTATGTATGGCTTATCTAAACCCATATATTCAACTGCCGCCATGTTGGAGAAGGCATCTGCTCCAACGAATCCTCCTATGAATGGAGCGGCGTAGAAGGGTTTACATTTACCTACGACTCCTCTGAAGGGTCCTGTACGGTTAGGTT
>JALWGO010000095.1 GCA_027038805.1 Thermoprotei archaeon | reverse complement strand
TAAAGTCTAGTACTGCGCGAAACGCCTATGATATATATCAGGATATAATGTTGGTTGCATCGATATTCAATGTAGAGGATGAGGCTAAGAAACTAGTAGATGATATCCAGTCAACAATAGATAACGTAACCCAAACTCTAGCGAAAGCAAATGTTACTCCAGTAAGGACTCTGATAATACTAGGCCCGCCATCATGGGGTCTATGGACTACTGGTGGTGATACATTCATAGACTATGTTATAATGACCAGCGGTGGTGTGAATATTGCATCAAAGTATAGTGGATGGGTTAAACTAGACTATGAGGAAATACTGGCCCAAGATCCAGAAGTAATAATAATAAGCATTATGGGTACTAGAGAAGATGCGGAGAAAATATTCAATGATATAGCTAATAGCCCGTTAAACCAAACAACAGCATTCAAGAATGGGAGAGTCTACGTGTTTATAGGTGAAGCAGACGATGTATTAATGAGACCGGGACCACGTATAAGCATTGCCGTAAAGATATTATCACAAGTACTTCATCCAGAAGTATTTGGCGAGATAAATAGGAGTGATGTAATAAAAATGCCTTCACAGGAGACTATGGGATACGAACTAGGCATTACCAGCATTGGAGCTGGAGATGGTGTAAGGATTGAGTATTAGGAGACTTTATAGGCTTAGGATAAAACGTTTTTTATTCTCTCTTATATTTTCCCTAATCCTGCTATTTCTTATTGTAGTTTTATCCTTATCTATTGGTTCCTCAGAGTACGGCTTCCTCGATGTACTAAGATTATTCCATCACGACTTCTTAAGTGTTTTTGGCATTAACTCCTCCAGGCCAGAAGGTTATGATAGAATAGCATTAATAGTATATTCTATTAGGTTTCCTAGAACTCTCGTAGCATTATTGGCGGGCGCGGGACTAGGTATTGCTGGTGTCCTTATTCAAGCTATAACACGTAATCCTTTAGCTGAGCCCTTCCTCCTCGGCTTATCATCTACATCTCTCACGGTCGTAGGGGCGTCTATATTATTGGTTCCGGGGTTACTCTATGTTCGAGCTTATATTGTTCTTGTAGCTTTTCTCGGTGCTCTCCTTGGATTCTCTTTAACAATGAGTTTGAGTGAGCTAGCTGGTGGTAGTGCTTTAACGCTTATACTTGCTGGTATAGCTGTTTCATCTGCTTTTAGTGGGCTAGCACACATAATAGCTTTCCTAGTTCAAGTGAAGTTCAATACTCCCTTCCTAATATTACTGCTTGGTAGCTTTTCGAATGTTTTGAAAAGCGATATATTCCCTATGATTATTTCATTATTGATAGGTTTTACTGCTTCAATAATTCTATCAAAGGCACTAAACGCTATTCTCTACGGCGATGAATATGCTAGCCAGCTGGGATATAATCCTAGGCATATTAGGAGGCTTTCAGCATTATTCTCAGCACTGCTTACTGGCGTTACTGTTGCTATAGCTGGTATAATCGGATTTGTGGGTCTTGTTGTACCTCATATAGCCCGGTTT
>JALWGO010000094.1 GCA_027038805.1 Thermoprotei archaeon | reverse complement strand
AGCATAGGTTACTTGAATCCAAGTAGTCCCGGCAAGACTCCCCATTAACCAGAATACTATTTGGGGTAGCTTGTCGTAGGGATCGGCGAGGTATTTTATCAATCCTATTACGGCTGAAGCAAAAGCAGATACAGCTATACCAGCTAAAACTAGTCTCAGAGTACTCCCACCATACCTTATACTCGCCGCTAAGACCCATGTAAACAATACCGCTAGTAGCCCGGTAATTGTTGCGAGGAAATGTATGTAGATGTATTGGAGGCCGAGAAGTATGGCTACAGCCGCACCAACAGCTGAGCCCTGGCTCACACCAAGAATACTGGGACCAGCTAATGGGTTACGGAATAAGCTCTGCATAACAGCTCCACTAATACCTAGACTAAGGCCCACTAAGATTCCTATTATTATTCTTGGAAGCCTTATACCATAGATTACATTCAAAGCCTCACTATCTAGTAGGCCATGAGAGAACACATTGTATCTTCCAATAAACGTGCTTAAAATAAACAATAACGCGAGAAATAGGGACATTAAGACGAAAAAACTTAGCCTAGACATCATCGCATCATCACTTTCTACGAATTGGCTCCCAGTCTTCTCTTAGGGCTTCCACGAAAATTCTTCGGGCCATCCAAAATACTCATAGCCCACTATTATGTTCGTTGTATTCAAGTCTACTTGCTTTGATTTCCCTGCTCCTACAGTAAATTGTTCTAGGACTCTGCCTTCTCTATCCTTTACTACTACTTTTAACGGTCTTGGAGAAGGATTATCTACTACTAGCTTATTGTCTTTAAGGCTTATTGATGCTCTCCCACCTATAACGTAGTCATAGAATATTTTCTCTGCGTCACTCCTACTTATATTGTATACTTTCTCGTAGAAAGCTATGGTTTCTTCAGTTAAGTTCATGTCACTGTAGACTTTGGGTGAAACATACTTAGCCATCCATAGGGCGCAGAGAATCCACCTGGGTATAGGCATATCCCACGACATACCATCATTAGGTATTGGGTAGACTCTACCGTTCTTAACCGCTGATACGTCTTTGAGCCTCGTATCATTTAGTATACTAAACGCTGCCTCCACACTTGAAGGATTCTTAAGCCTATATGTTACAACGAATATTATGTCAGGGTTCCAGTCAATTATTTGTTCTACGTTGAGAGTCTTCCATCCTGAACCAGTTATCATATCGGATAAGCTGTATGCTCCAGTAAGCTTTACGAGATAATTTTGCAGCCAATCTTTACCTGGGGCCTTGTAGGCTATTCCTCCCTTAGTACTATAGTATAATACGAGGACTCTAGGCTTATCTACTACCTTCACGGCATGTGATTTAAGGTAATCTAGCTTCTCGTCGTAGTAATTTACTATTTTTGTAGCTGTCTTCTCCTCACCTAGTATTTTCCCCAGTAACCTTACGTCTTTGAGGAATACTACTGGCTTCTCTAGGCTAAGGTATACTACTGGTATGTTGGAGTCTTCTAGGGGCTTCAAGATATTTTCCTGGTAATCTTTAGCGAAAACCACGTCTGGTTTAAGAGAGAGAATAGTCTCAACATTCACGTCTCTCTTACTAGTACTTACAACTGTTGCATTAGCTATAGAGGGAGCTATTATCTGATTCAACGGAGTGTCTTTGGCACCAACGTCTATTCCAACAATATGCTTTCTAGCCTCGGGAAACAATAATAGTACATCGGAGACAATCCTCATGGTACCCACAATTCTCTGCGGATGGAGTGGAACCTTAACAGTACGGTTTAAGTCGTCGATAATAGTTGCCTCTATAGGCTTCTGGGCTCCTCCCTGAAAATACATGTAAATGGCAACACCTGTTACTAGTCCGAGCACAGATATTACTATTAACGTTAAGAGGAGCTTCGCGAAACTGTTCATGTAAAACACCTATATTTTACATGAAGGACTAGCTATTAGCACTCTCAAAAATAGTTTTAGAGGCTTAAAAGCTCTTCGTCAAATAATCTTATTTGAAAATAAAAACAGGGTTTAATCCTAATAGTTTCCGAGAGGAACTTGTGGTAGAGGACTCGCTATATGTCCCCAGCTCTCAGGCTCCCACTCGCCACCACAATACTTTAGCTCTCTTAAACAGTGAGAGAGATCGAGGATAAGCATTGATACTACGTGAAGAATTGCTTCAACTTCCTTAACCATACCCTTTTCTAGAAAACTTGCTAAAGCTTCTACGAATTCATCTGGCATTAGCTCACATTTTATACTGAAGTCGCGGCAAATCTCCATTACTTTCATTATCTCTGGATTCTGGTTCTTTTTACCCATATTTTACACCAGTATGTAATATATCTGGGTTCTAATAGTATCCTATTATACTGTTCTCGTTTGTTCTAATACAGTTTTAGTTAATATTCATTTCATCTAACTAATAATTAGTTATAGTTTAATATTTTTACAAATTAAGGAGATAATTTTAAATATTCTCATTCCACCTATTCCCTCTGTATGAAAACTGAGCTACACGTAGAACACTAGCACAGTAATAATAATTTGAGGGATTGAAAAATGCACATATACTTAAGGCTAGTGTTCCTGGCTTCTATCCTCTTAGTTGTCCTTAGCTCTCATGTAGTATTAGCTGACGTCTATTATCCGGAATGGGCCTACGTATATGATGGTGGCGGATATGATACCCTTTACTCCTATAGTATTAGTGGTGACTTCTACGATAATCTTGTATATGCTACGGTTGAATTAAATAATACGAGTAATGGGAACCTCGACTTCGGAGTAGTAGCGTATTATACTAATGGGAGCCTAGCATGGGATTATAGCCTTGATGTGAGGAGTAGAGATTACGTTAGAGGATGTTACCCTGATCCCACGAGCGACTACTTGATTGTTGCCGGTTATTCCCCTGTAACACTGACTACTTGGGACGGAGTACTACTGGCTATAAATCGCTCGAATCCCAGTGATTGGAGTGGAATATATTTTGATACAGGCAAGAACGAGTTTTTCCGCGGAGTTACCGTTGGTGGTGATGGCTCAGTTTATGCTGTTGGAGAATACTATAATGGCTCATGGTATTATGGGCTTATCGTACGCTATGATAACTACTCGTTAAGTGATGGTACTTGGACCGCGTATACTACTAAATCCTATAATGTAACATTCTACGACGCAGTTATAGGGCCGGACGGGTATCTCTACATCACTGGTCATACATTGTATCGCTACGTTGATAGTTCTAACAATGTATACTATATACCCATCCACCAGTTAGTCTACAAGCTTGACCCAACTACACTGGACATAGTGAATACAACATATATTCCATTATATACCAGCCAAGGCTACGTAGTAGTCGTTAACACTATGAGAGTCGGTATAACTAATTGTGGTGATGGTATATGTATAGCCGGGTTCTTCTACGACGAAGCGATAAACGCTACAAACCCCACGCTCGGGTTAATTGTTATTAAATTTGATACAAACTTCAACATCGTATGGGAGCGTAAAATAGCGACAACATACCATGAACTAGCCCATGGGATAGCCTCCGATATAGCAGGAAACATCACAGTAGTCGGGAAGACCAATAACAACTATGGGTCGAATCTAAGTACAAGCTACTACCACATACTAGACATAGTCTTAGACGAAAACGGTAACCTAAAACAAGCCTTCCTAGCCGGAGGAGATAATGGTGACATAGGGCTAGACCCTACGGTAGACATCAACGGCAACACCTATCTTGTAGGAGCACAATATAGTACAACACTAACATTCTATAACATAACAAGCAATATAACCATACAATCCAATCCCATCAAGACAACCCCACTAGGACTAGAAACCAGGGAACCAATAATTTATCCATCAATAAAAATCGAGTCTCCACCAACACCCTACAGCAGCACACCTAAAACCATTAACAACATCATAGGATTAAAACCCAGCAACACCCAACCCTACACCAAGCCGATAACCCTAAACAAAACATCCACGCCATCAATCAATCCAAGCCTCACTAAAGTCAATCCACCACTCATTGCGAAACCACTACAGACAGGAGACAATGATGTAGCGGTAATAGCATCCCTCGGATACTATATTGAACCAAACACTATACCGCCAACACCAATACCAGAACCACACCTACTAGCAATCATACTAGTACCAACAATAATAATAGCATACTATTATCTAAGAAAAAGATAACCAAACTAAAGAACCAATACCAAGGCAACGCGTCTAAACCCCTCTTTCTTGGGGAGCAGGTAGGGGACTAGTTTTTATTACTCCTAGGGGTAGAAGTAGCTTCTAGGGGTAGAAGTCTTGCCCTACTTCGACATTAGGCCAAAGACTAGTAGAAGAGACCTATTTGACCGCGATGAAGAACTTAGAACACTATTAAAAGGTATTAATGAGTGCCATCCGCTAATACTGCTCTTAGGGCTACGGAGAACTGGTAAGACAAGCCTTCTCAACGTCTCCCTAAACGAAGCCAACGTACCAAGTATCATAGTTGACTGCCGAGTCTTCGAGGAAAAAACAAGTATAACTCATAGCGAATTCCTCGAGTACTTTACTAGAGAAACCAGTAGACTATTGGTGAAACATAAAACTCTATCGAGAATACTCGAGCAGGTAGGCGGGATAGAAGTATCTGGATTAAAAATAGAGTTGAAGAAGTCTCGTAGAGGAGAAGTATTATTC
>JALWGO010000093.1 GCA_027038805.1 Thermoprotei archaeon | reverse complement strand
GTTGATGGAGAAGTACCGCCTGGCACAAAGATATGCTAGAATTATGCTAGAATTTGTTCTAATAGATCCCTATTTTCTCCAACAACTCACAAACCTTACATAGCTCGCGGCCATAGCTTGTTGGTTCACCACATTTCTTACATACTGGTAGACTCGGTAGTTTTCTATGGGTTCCAATAAGCTTCCATAAGATTTCATCCATATTTTCAAGTATTCTTAGAAGGCTTCCCGGAGATTCCTCCTCCAACGCGTATAAGTGATCTCTAACCTTGGCTCTTAATGTTGGCCTTAAATAGATATATCTGCACTCTGTTTCCTGGAACTTAAAGCCTTTTAAGAACGCATACATTGTCGCCTCCCACTCATAGATTTTTCTCAACGGCTTTATTTTACGCACTATACGAGTACTTAGAACTGGTGCTCGTGGATGAGACTGGATAAGCCTCATTCGATCTCCTCTCAAAATATTCAGTAATAATGTCTGTACCTCGTCGTCCAAGTTATGGGCAGTAGCGACTTTGTCTACTCCTAGATTTCTCGCATAATAGTTCATGATCCTTCTCCTAAGAGTACCACAAAAAGTACACGGTGAAACATTGAGGCCGCGATCCCATGCCCTCTTTACGAGTTCGTCTAGGCTAGCCCCAATGAATTCTTTGAAACTCGTTTTTATGAAGTCTACACCACGTTCCATGGCATATTTCTTCATTTTCTCTATGTCTTCTGCTCTATTATAGCCCTCTATGCCTTCAACTATTGATAATGCTATTAGCTTTGATGGATCATGTATTTGTGGCATAACATCTAGTAGTACGAAGCTGTCTTTGCCTCCAGAAACAGCTAAGAGTATGGTATCACCAGGTTCTATCATTCTCCACTTTTCTACTTCTCTACGGATCCTCTCAATAATATCCTCTATGAAGCATTCCTTACAAAGGAATCTCCCACTATGCTTCTGATATACTACTGCTGGCCTCGTCTTACATTTATCGCATACGCGTCCAACCATATCTTTGCTCACGCCATACCTCTACGTGATGGGGGTATTTCTACGAAACGTTCTCCTGCAACAACTTGGTCGATACTGTGTATTACTGCTCCAGAGTCCTCTATGACTCTCTTAACGTCTTCGAAGTTTATGTCATCGCCTTCTATTGTAACAGTTAAGGTCATGGTCTCTACGTCGACCTCCATAACGGTAACGTTTACTCCCTCAACACCTCTAATCCTAGAGATTTCTATCGCGAGGTCTACTAAGCTTGGCTCTTTTAACGGTTTCAATACATCTAATACTAATCGTTTAATCCTCATATACCTATATAACACCTCGCTCGTAGCATATACTAGCACTAGGTAAACTATATATTTAGCTCCGATACTAAGCGGAAACCAGAGTCAAGCTAATAAGCTTCCACGACCTCATACTCCTTCAGCTTAAAAAGGGGTGTAGTAAAATGGCTGAGGAAGTATATCCTCCTGCAGCTTACGTAAAGAAGCCCAGATTAATAAAAGATGGAATGATA
>JALWGO010000092.1 GCA_027038805.1 Thermoprotei archaeon | reverse complement strand
GCTCCTAACGGCTTCTTTCGTTTTTCTGAGCACGTACTCTATGGGATAGCTATTAAGTAATGGACGTGCAATACGTGTTATACAAAAGCTACAAGCCCCTGTACATCCATCTGCTATTGGTATTATAGCTATGACATTCTTTTGAGGGTAGAATACTTTATTTTGGTTAAATTTAATCTTTTTTATATCTTCTCTTATTGCCTTATTTATCTCTGCAATCATGTGTGTAGATAGTAGTGAGTAACGTGTTCCATCTAATGCTTTCTTAACTGTGTAGGGTTGTGCTGAAACAAGGCACCCAGCTACGATTATCTTTTTATTAGGATAAGCTCTTTTTATTTTCACAATTCTGTCTATGATTCGTTCATCGGTATCTCTGCGTACTGTACAAGTATTTACAACTACAACGTCGGCCTCCTCCTCTCTTACAACTATGTTGTAGCCTCTACTACTGGATAAATACATCATAGTAGCGCTATCAGCTCTATTTAAACTACATCCATAAGTCTCAAAGTATATATTCTCCGCTTCAATGATTGTGGTTCCCTCTTGTTAGCCTTTCCTAGTAAGCTTATAAGTCTTCTAAATAGTTGTAGTGTAGAGGGTGTAGAAAAACAATGCCGGTAAAAGATTACAGCTATGAGTGGATGCTTGATAGAGTTTACTCAAAAGTACCAGTCAAGCTTGGTGGAGGAGAAAGATTCGTTCCACCAAAGCCACAGATAGTCTATATACCTGGGAAAACGATAATCAAGAACTTCTCGGAAATAACTGACAAGTTAAGGAGAGAGCCGCGATTACTTATGAGATACTTGTTAAAGGAATTAGCAGCACCTGGAAGTATCGACGATACTGGTGCATTAGTAATACATGGTAAATTCTCAGCTTCCGCAATCAACGTCTTATTAAATAGATTCATTAAGACCTACGTCATATGTCCGAACTGTGGACGTCCAGACACGGTGCTTAAGAAGAAAGGCAAGGTGTGGATACTTGTCTGTGAAGCATGTGGAGCAGAGCAGCCAGTCAAACCATTCTAGTAGTAGAGTTAGAGTTTATCTGAACAAGTTTATTGTAGAAGGAAAATTATTTGTTAGCATATGTGACGAGTCACTTTACGGTAAAAAAATAAGCACAGCTAACGGTGAAATAGTTGTAGCAGAACCGTTCTATGGGGGTGAACTAGTAGATATAGATACTGCTTTAAGGATAGCTGATGAAGCTTTTTCGGTAAATCTTCTCGGGGAAAAAGTAGTAAATGAAGCATTGAGAAAAGGATTGATTCATAGGAAATCAATTACAAGAATAGATGGTATTCCTTACGCCATTGTTGTCTCTAGCTTTTAGATTATCGATAATAGATGTCAGCAATACTAAAATACTGGATATTGTTTACTGTCATTGATAGCAAACTAAGATTGGTACCAAGACTATGAGCGACAATAAACTCATACATGGTTTAACCGTTAAGGAGTGGGAAAAGGATATTGATAAGTATGTGAAAGTAAACAGACTCCGCATAAAGGTAT
>JALWGO010000091.1 GCA_027038805.1 Thermoprotei archaeon | reverse complement strand
TTCTCCAAGGAGAACCAAGAGTTCGCTAAACTAAACTTTAGGGCGGCTAAGGTTAGAGCAGTCTACGGTAATGCTAGTCAACTAGTCTTCGGGTTAACTCTAGCCAGCATACTATACTATGGAGGCAACGCTATAATAGCTGGGACACTAAGCGTTGGAGAACTAACAGCCTTCATAACCTATCTAACCCTACTCATGTGGCCCATGAGGACTCTAGGATTCATGATAGGTTCCCTGCAGAGAGCCCTAGCGGCTGCTAGCAGGGTTTTCGAGATAATAGACAGTGTACCCGACGTCCAAGAAAAACCAGATGCAGTAGAATTAGAAGATGTTAGGGGAGAAATAGTATTCGAAAACGTATCCTTCTCCTACATACCAGGCAAACCCGTGTTAAAGAATATAAGCTTCCAGGTAAGACCCGGCGAGAAATTATTGATAACTGGCCCCCCGGGATCAGGTAAGTCTACGATACTCAAGCTCATAATGAGGTTCTACGACCCCGATGAAGGGAGAATACTATTAGATGGAATAGATCTACGGGACATCAAGTTGTCTAGTCTTAGAAAACACGTAGCAATGGTTATGCAGGAGCCCTTCATCTTCTCGCGGAGTATTAAGGAGAACATAGCCTTCAGCAACCCTAGGGCTTCAATAGAGGATATTGTAAGGGCTGCTAGGATAGCTAAGATCCACGACTTCATAGAGAGCTTACCCGAAGGCTATGATACGGTTGTAGGGGAGAGAGGTATAACATTGTCTGGTGGGCAGAGGCAGAGAATAGATATTGCTAGAGCCCTGCTGAAGAATCCGCGGATAATCCTATTGGATGACCCTGTATCAAATCTTGACGCTGAGACTGAGAGGAGACTTGTAGAGGACTTAAAGGATATATTGAGGGATAGAACCGTGGTAATGGTTAGCCAGAGAATGAGTCTAGCAGCTCTAGCTGATAAGATAATCGTATTAGACCATGGACGAATCGTAGAAGAGGGTTCCCACGAGGAACTCATGGCTAAGAAGGGCTTCTACTACAAGCTCTATACAACCCTAATGAAGCAGCAGGAGAGGGAGGCTGTTAGCAGTGAGTAGGATAAGTATAGGTAGACTCTATAGGATGATAGGAGAAGAGGCTAGTACTCCAACTATTTCGGCTTGGACTCTACTCAAGAGAATTGTAGGAGATCTTATACGTTATCGTTTAACGCTAATAGTAGTCGTTGCATCTATCATAGCGTTTACCGTTACTAGCCTGCTAACACCATATGTTCTAGGATTAATAATAGACGAGTACATTCTGAAGGGGAATATAGCTGGTTTAGCCTCTATGACGGCAGTATACCTCGCATTACTAGTAGGTCAGTGGTTCTCGCAAATGGTTAGAAGCTATAGTATCCAGACAATAGGCCAGTTGTTCTTAAGGGATCTACGGAATAAGGTTTTCAGTAAGCTTCAGAGGTTATCCTATAGCTTCTATACTAGGAGGAGGATAGGAGACCTTATCTCAATAACAATAAACGATACATCAATGCTCAATGATGTACTGGTTTCCGGTATATTATCAGTTATAGGGGATCTCATAGCAGTTATAGGTATTATAGGAATAATGTTCTATCTAAATCCTCTTCTAGCGGGAGTAGCATTAGCAAATATACCAGTCCTAGTATTAATTGCTAGAGTTTTTGGAAAGAAGCTTAAAGAAGCACACCAGGTTACGAGGAAAAAGATAGCTGATGTAACAAGCGTTGTAGAGGAAACAGTAGCTGGGATACCCGTGATCAAGGCTTTTGGTAGGGAAGAGGATGTAGCTAATAGTTTTAAAGAGGTATCGAGGCTAACGGTTAATGCTTATATAAGGATAGCTAAGCTCATGGGCCTCTTCTGGCCCTCCATGGACTTTACCGTCACGTTGTCAACGGTTTTAGTTCTAGTTTATGGGGGGTACCTTACAATAACTGGTGCTATAAGTATAGGGTTGATAGTAGCCTTCATCCAATACACTAACCGCTTGGGGAGACCGATAACCCAGTTCGTAAACATGTATGATTCACTCCAAGCAGCGTTAGCGGCAGCTGAGAGGATATATGGTATACTTGATTCTAGAGAAGAAATACCAGAGCATCCAGAAGCAGTAGAGTTAGGCGAGGTTAGGGGGGAGATAAAGTTCGAGAATGTATCCTTCAGCTATATTCCCGGTAGACCAGTATTAAAGAACATAAACCTACACATAAAGCCCGGTGAAACAGTAGCTCTAGTAGGACATACGGGTGCTGGAAAGACTACGCTAGTAAACCTTATCTTAAGATTCTATGACCCAGATGAGGGGAGGATACTATTAGATGGAATAGATATTAGGAAGATCAAGTTAAAGTCTTTGAGGAAGACTATCAGCTACGTGCCCCAGGAAACCTATCTCTTCCCGGGAACAATACTTGATAATATAAGAATAGGGAGGCCGGATGCCAGTGATAGCGAGGTAATAGAGATATGTAGGAGGCTTGGAATACACAAGTTTATAGAACGCTTACCCCACGGCTACCAAACCGATGCAGGCGAGGCTGGCAAGAAGCTTTCAACTGGTGAGAAACAGTTAATAGCTATTGCTAGAGCAATGCTGAGAAACCCCAAGATAGTAATCCTAGATGAAGCATTATCAAGTGTGGATACAGCTACTGAGGAGCTCATAAGGAGGGCTATGAGGGAACTAATGAGGAACCGTACAAGCATAATAATAGCACACCGGCTAAGCACGGCTAGAGAAGCAAATCGGATAATAGTCTTAGAGGAAGGAAGAATAGTAGAAGAGGGTTCCCACGAGGAACTCATGGCTAAGAGAGGTCGGTACTACGAGCTATACATGAATATGCTTAAAGCACAAGCCTCCAAGGCCATTAGTATGAGCGTTGAGACATAGAGTTTATTATTGACAGTATACTGTAGCTTACCTGGGTAAGTAGTTACCTGGGTAACCCGGACTTGCTCTTCAAGCTCACACCAAAAGAGACTAGAGAAGAACTATATGATAGGGAGAGAGAACTAGAAGAACTATACAGGTTAACGAAAACAGAATGGGTTATAATACTAGGTAAGCGGATGACAGGGAAAACCTCTATACTAAAAACATTTCTCAATGAAGTAGGCGGGATATACGTAAACCTCATGGGAGTACGCAGTATTAGGGGACTAGTAGAAGAACTAGCAAAACATGCGGGGAAAATCGGAGTAGAAGTAAGCCTACCACCCTTGCTGAGGGTTTCATGGACTAGACTAGCCGTTGATATCTTCTCAAAATTTGAGGGAAAGATCATAGGCTTAGACGAAGTACAAGAGCTTCCAGCAAACTATTTTCTACGCCTATTAAAGAAGATATGGGATACCTATAATTTAAGAATAGTTTTCACGGGCTCTATCATGGGGGTTATAAAGAAGCTAATTGAACCGGGAGCAGAAAGCCCAATGTATGGGAGAAGTCCAGCCCTACTAGAACTAAAAACCTTCACCCACGAGCAGAGCAAGGACTTCCTACTAAGAGGCTTCAACGAGTGCGGACTAAGAGTAAGAGACGAGGAGATCACTGAGACAATAGAATTATTAAACGGATATGTTGGATGGCTAACCTATTACGGAAACTATCGTTGCATTAGGAGACTGGATCATAGAAGAGCACTCGAAAAAGTATACGAGGAGGGAAAGAAAATAGTATTAGAAGAATTAAACCATTTCCTAGAACATAGGAAGAATAGAGAAAAATACATCTTATTACTAAAAAGCCTACCAGCAAACTGGAGCACACTAGAAGCAAAAATAGGTGTAAACAGCAAGATACTAAGCCAAATGCTAAAAGCACTCGAAAACGCTTTCCTAGTAGAGAAAAAGGGTAAAACCTATACAATAACAGATCCAGTACTGAAAAAACTAGTACTAGAACTATAAGCTAATCAACGATTAGCCTATTAGATGCTTACCCTTCTCTATGAACACCCTGCCATCAGCGTAGACTGTTGGCTCGGGTATGATGAAGTCTTCGTGTAGATCTGCTTCTACTCTTCCGCCAAAGTGGCTGTTATCCCCTATAGCGATATGTATTGTTCCAAGAATCTTCTCCGCCTCCAACACGTTGTCTGGTTTCTTGGCCTTGGGATTGGTTCCTATTCCGAATTCAGCTATATTCCTCCTCGCACGGTGGATTTCATCTTCTACTCTAGGCTCCAACCCCAATACCTCCCTGAAATAGTCTCCCACCTTACCTCCACCCTCAATGCTTACCACCAAGCCGTCTTTAACGGTTAAGATCATGTCCTCTTCTAGTCTGGGATACCAGCCCTTCAATACAACTATTCTACCATTAGCAGTACCCTCTACTGGCGCTATGAACACCTCACCAGCTGGTAGATTGCCCCACGAGCCCGGTTTATCATAGATACCGTCATCTACATCGAACCTCCTACCCTCTACACTAAACTCTATGTCTGTCCCGTAATCTGTTACTACGCGTATCCTCTTAGTCCCCTGGAGGTATTCAGCTAGTTTCCTAGAGAAACTGCTAATCCAGTTGTAGTCAGCTGACATTGGGCCCTCGGGTAAAAACATGTCTACTGTGAAGCCAGGCATGCTTGCTAGTCTCGCACCACTACTCGTTGCCTTTTCTCTTGCATTAGTGTGGGAGAGAGAGTATGAGGTTATCGCTACTACTACATTATACTTGCTCATCTCTTCTCCAACATAGCTTGGTGGCTCTGCTCCATGTCT
>JALWGO010000090.1 GCA_027038805.1 Thermoprotei archaeon | reverse complement strand
TACTCTAATCTAATAAGTTGATCCATGTAATGGTATTAAAAATAATTACCCTAAGTCAAGCTCCTCTAATCTCCTATAAAGCTCGTAGAAGTCCTGGATGTCTACTCCCATTTGGAGGAATCTTATCTTACCTATATGCCTATAAATGTCTTCTAAGTGTATGCGTCTATCGTCAACGTATAGTATCTCGTCTGGGCGCAGTGTCTCTCCGTATCTATGCTTATACCATTTCAGTATCTTCTCTAGTATTAGGTGTTTGTGGGGATGAGGCTCTATCCCTAGATAACCGAAATAATGGTCTAATCCGAAGACTCGTAGGAGCTCGTAGGCTTTACTCCACTCATTCCAGCTAGCTACAGCGAGAGCTATTCTCCCATAGACTTTTGCGAGAAACCAGCGAGCACCCCGGTTCAATGTGACCCTTATTCCCTGGGAGTCAACTACGGTGTCTTCTCCAATCCTAGTGTAGGGTGGGGTGAGGCTACTAGCATCTAAGTGGTCCCAGAGGGTTCCATCTAGGTCGAGGACCAGTAGCTTAATCAACCCTTAACTCCTCCTAGCATGGTAGAAGTATTTGATAAGAGGTTTAATGGTTTGCCCGAAAAATACGAGTGCAACGTGTATCCGTGTATTCACGTAGTAGTAGACTACCGTAGGAAAAGATATGCGGCATTCATAGAAACCCTTGACACCGGATACTATTATATCAAGGCGAGCGAGATACTAGCGGCAGCGGAGAAAATAAACTCGTTGATGAAGAAGCATTTCCGTGAAGCAGTAGGCGATGAAATAGATGAGATTGCTGCAAGAGAGCTGGGTGCTGAGAGAATAGAGTTCGAGGAAGAGGAATACGTTGAAGAATAACCGTGGACTCGGAAAAGACAAGCCATTCTCGGATGAAGCCGGTTATCTCATAAGCATTTTCTCTTAAACAGCTTGTCCCCCATAGTAGCGATTCTCTCACATATGATCTCGTCTTCTATGAAACGCGTCGTGTATGGGAGGTTTCGCTTAATATTACTAGCACTATACCCGTACATTGCTCTAAGCTTCCTAGCATCACGTTCTAAGAGTCTTAACAGTTTTTCACGAGACTCCATGAGCGCCTCTGATATTATTTGTTCAAATAAGTCTACGTGTCTTGAGAGATGCACGTTTTCCCTTCTCCTTATCTCGCGTAGAATCCAGTTTATCTTTTCTTCAATACATTCAAGAGTATTACATGACTCGTAGACCTGTCTTATACGCTCCTTTACCTGGTTCTTAAGCTCGCTTAGATATAGTCTGACAATACTTGAGGCAATGCTATCGCCCATTAACATTACTTCAATATATAGTTTAGCGGCATAGGCTTCAAGCAGGTTTATCCATCTAGGCTCCTCACTAATGCGTCTAATGGCATGGTTAACGTATCTCCGGATAATGGGGCCGAAGTAATCATAAAATAACTCGATGAACACTCTAGGTTCTCTCAACTTAGCCGTGCTCCTAATATAGTTTACAACATGGATTACCGCTAAACGATAGTTATCCACGTATTCCCGCTTAATATTGGACCAGAGTCTACGGGCCTCTTCAAACCTATTATCATTTATCAATAATACTAGCTGTTCAAGCCTCTCATTATAGCGTGGAGGCGTTGAGAGTCTCTGCTCTTCCCTAGAAGTGGTATTGTTTTTACCCAAAGTAGCTCATAGTAACCTATATCGTCCCACGTATAAAAGATATAAGCAGTAATCAGAGCCTCGTATAGGAGTTGAGACAACCTACTTGGCTTAGACCGGTATTACTCTAAGGAAGGTTTAGGGAAACACATAATAAGAGAAAATGTGACTGAGTGGGAGGAGGATATAGTAGTTGGGCCACGGTCTCCCGAAGATATTCCTTGAGGAAATATTTTATGCTAGAATAAACTTGTTGAAACGCTTCATGAAGGGCGAGCAGTTCTCATTTGAGAAACTAGTATTAGAGTTCACTAGGGCGACACCAGCAGTAATAACTTATGGTCCCGCTGGGCTTAGTGGGAGTATTAAGATGGTCGGCTTTGTCCCGAGAAAAGAACTAATAGAAGAACAGGCTAGAAAGGCTGTACACTATGCCTACAACATAGATAGGCCCCTAGGCTTAGGCGAGGTTTCAAGAATACTATTAGAGGAGTTCTACCGCGAAGACCTATTAGACTTAAAGCTAATAGGAGGCCTTGAAATGGGGTTCCGCCACTCATGGACGAATATAAGGGCTAATAGGAGGGCTACTCTACTCTACTTTATCCCACCAGATACAAGCTTTGAGGTAAGGTGTAGCGTTGATATACACGACGATAGCGGAGACCCGTATAAGATATACTTGAATGCTCTCCACGACATGTTCCATAAGCCGCGTAGGGGTAGGAGTAATTATCCAGCATATGTCTTCCATATAGAAGAGATATACGATAACAGTAATACAAGCGATGGTTTTGGGAGAATGATATACCCTATAACAGAACCCGTACAAAAACAAACTTAACATAGCTCCGAGTCCTTTATTGGTAATCCTTATTAATCCTTTGCACCATTCTTCATATAGGGTGGTTTTCTCGGAAAATAGGGATATTATTGATAAAACAGTTAACAATATTATTGAATGGCTGAAAACTGGTTCTAGCGACGCCAAGAGACCTATTGACTGGGACTGGGATGTAGAAATAATAGAGAAAGATGACGATCACATACTATTAGAAGCATTTCATCCAAAAGCATATCTAAAACTAGTAATATTGGTCAAATACGATCAATACCTTATAAAAATGGCCGTAAACCCTCTCTATCCGACAAAATTTCTCGACAACAAGGATAGAATAATACTCTACTACTATCTTCTCAAAGCCAACCTAAATCTCCCTCTAGCAAAGGTAAGCTTATTCGGAGAAGACGATGAAGTATTATTCCTAGTAGACTTAGACGCAAGGACGCTAGGTAAAGAAGAATTCAATCACGCTCTCGAGGCTCTCTACTACTCTGTAATAGCCTTTGCAAAAGCGCTTGAGATTCAAGACGAAGTAATAAACAAGTACTATGAGAATGTATCGGAGGCATTAATGGATAGGCTAGCTAAAGGTGAAAAACCAGAGCAACTAGTAGAATACCTAATAGTTAAAGCGGGATTACCTAGAGATAAAGCAGAAGAAATTGTTAAAGAAACATTATATCTTATGAAGAAGGAAGCCGAGAGAAGGAAGACTGAGGAAACAACACTAATAATGTAATCCTAGCCAACACGTGGCATCATTATATTTTATTACGAAAATATTTTTCAGCGATCAACAATACTATTTCTACCAAGCAAGCCCTCTTAGCCGGAACAACAATACTTTGCATACTAGCATAGTTTATCTAAACAAAATCCTTCTCGGTGATAAGTAGTGTACGGCTATAATGGCAAAATACTAAGAGTAAACCTCACTAAACAGAAGGTAAGTGTCGAAGAACTAAGTGAAGAAGTATACGAGATGTTTCTCGGTGGAAAGGGTCTCGGTACACTAATAGTTTACCGTGAGGTACCGCCTGGAACCAAGCCTCTAAGCCCATCCAACAAGATAATCTTTGCTGCTGGGGGTTTATCGGGTCTCGTACCTGGTGCTCGTAAGGTAGCAGTTGTCTCAAAGAGCCCTGAGACAAGGCTAATACACGATAGCCATGCCGGCGACGCCTTTGGCCCCATGCTCAAGCGAGCGGGCTTTGACGCTATAGTAGTTGAGGGTGCTAGTAAGGATCCAGTATACCTCTGGGTACATGACGGTGAAGCAGAGATACGGAGTGCAGAGAAGATATGGGGTAAGAGGGTAAGCGAGGCAACAAAGACTATCGTAAATGAGACTGATCCTAATGCTAGTGTAGCAGCAATAGGGCCAGCTGGAGAAAACCTCGCAAGGATTGCGTGCATCATATTTGATTACACGAGAGCAGCTGGTAGAGGCGGGCTTGGAGCCGTTATGGGTTCTAAGAAGCTTAAAGCAATAGCAGTTGTGGGTAAGAGGAATCCCTCGGTACTGCATCCGGAGAAACTCGAGGAATTGTCTAAGAAATACTATGAGGAATACGCTACAAGCCCCTCAACGGAGGGAATGAGAAAATATGGTACAAACGATGGATTAAAGATATCCGGTAGCTTGGGTATGAGTCCCTCATACAATTATAATAAACCCTATATCCCCGAAGAACTAGCGTCAAAGCTTGCTGGAGAAGAAGTATTAAAGAGACTCATACCCGGCTTCAAGCCGCCCGAGAATGTTAGGTCTACTCCATGCCCTGTTAAGTGTTCCAAGTATATTAGGTTCAAGTACAAGGGTAGAGAATACACTGTTAAACCGGAATACGAGAACCTCGCAATGCTTGGAGCAGCTACAGGTGTATTCGAGTTCGACGCGGTAGCCTACTATAACTATCTTGTAAACGAGTACGGGTTAGACAGCATTGCTACTGGTAACACTATTGCATGGCTACTAGAACTTGTTGAGAAGAAGCTTGTAGGCTTAGAAGAACTAGACGGCTTAGAGGCTAAGGGGTTTGGAGATCGCGAGGCTGTTGAAAAACTAATAGAATTGATAGCCTATAAGAAGGGTATAGGAGCAATACTATCAGAAGGCGTAGCTAGGGCATCTAGAATACTCGGTAGAGGCGAGGAACTAGCAGTACACGTTAAAGGACTCGAAGCACCAGCATGGGATCCACGTGGTAGGAGAACCTATGCTCTAAGCTATGCTACAGCAGATGTAG
>JALWGO010000089.1 GCA_027038805.1 Thermoprotei archaeon | reverse complement strand
TTGTTTGTGTTGGGAAAGACTAATTGTCTGAGAACGCATAGTATTTAGGTGGGGTTATGGAGTGGCTAAGGTTATACGAGTGCGTTATGAGAATGGGGTTCTCAAGCCTCTAGAACCATTAGATTTAGAGGAGGGTGAAGAAGTACTGGTAACCGTTAAACGCGATATAAGAAGAGTACTCAAAAAGTATCGTGGAATCCTAGGGAAGTCTTCAATAAAAGAACTACTAGAGATCGAAGAAGAGGCTCATGTTCAATGAAGCCAGCTTGTATTGATACAAGTTTCATACTTAGCATCCTCCTTGAAACCGAGAACAAGAGCAACACTCCCTAATACCAGGTATCACTGGCGATACTTGGATAAAACCACACGTATACTTACATCACCTAGCGTTAAGGAAAGACTAATTGCTCCCAATACATAACATGATACATAGGTGTAGAAGAATTGTCTAAGGTTGTTAGGGTAAGATATGAGAAGGGAGTGCTTAGACCACTAGAACCTCTAGGGCTCCGTGAAGGAGAAGAGCTACTTGTAAAGATAATTAGTGTTAGAGAACGGGTTGAGAAACTTGAAAAGTATAAGGGTGTTCTAGGACCAGTAGACGAGAAACTATTAGAAGAGGCTATTGAGGAGGCAGAACACCTATGATATACATTGACTCAAACGCCATCATCTACCTCCTCCACGGTGTTAAACCAAAATCAGATACAGTCGTTTAGACCAAGAAACCCCCGGCTCTTCGCCCATTATAGGTGGGCTTTCTTCAGCATTAAGTAAAGACTAATTCAATTATGGTTGAACTAGCTAGGAGTAGTTAAACTTTTTATGGTTGGTTATACTATCTTAGCTGGGAGGAGGCTTTGAGGGTTGTTTTGAAGGTTCGTAAGAAGGGTGTCATAATTTTGCCTAAGGTATTGAGAGAAACAATAGGTGTAGATGAGGGCGGTGAAGTTATAGTAGAGGCTGATAGAGACAAGCTTGTTTTGAGAGCTTTAAAACCTAGAATTGTCGATGTCGATCCAGGGATTGTTGAGGAGTTTCTCCGTGAAGAATACGAGTTAGAGAAGAAGAGGTATACGAGGATGATCTCCAGTGGAGAAACTAGTTCTCGACACTAGTGTTCTCATAGAATATATTTTGCTGAGAAGCCCCTATAGGCTTCTTGTAACAAAACTGTTCGAGAAGGCTCTAGCTAAGAAACTAGAATTATACGTTAACACTGTTACTTTAAGCGAGATACTATATGTTGCTTCAAGAATCTATCGGGCCGCTGGAGTAGAAGATCCTAATAGAGAGTCACTAGACTTCATAGAATGGATTAAGAGTAGAGCAAGAGTGGTAAACATAGATGAAAATATAGCTCTAAGAGCTGGAGAGCTAAAGAAGCAGCTACGTATAGCTCTACCAGACTGCTACGTAATAGCAACTGCAGAATACGTGAATGCCACACCTCTTTTCAAGACTTTAGAGGAAGAAATGAAGCCAGTAATAAGTAACTTAAGGAGATTAGGCATAAAATTCCTAGACGAGATAAAAATATGACCATATAATGCTATAGAATACTTGCCAAGCTTAGAGATCTCTACTTTTCCTACAATAGGCTGTAAACAACTTTGAAATATGATGATGTTAGCGTCAATTATTTAAAGAATTTATAGTGGACTTCTGGGATTGTAAATCTACTCGCTTGGACTAAGTTATTTGTAAGCACTCTCTATAATGAATGAGATAAATGTATATTATCTTGTATTCAAAGTCTATTCTAAATATAACCCTTATATCACCTACTCGAAGACGTAGAAAACCTTCCCATTCACCTCTAAGTCTACGATAAGATAGGATTCCATGTTCAATTGCTACACTAGCTCTCTCAGCTTCTCCCATAATATACCTCTCCTTTATAGTTTAAGGCTTGATTTAGTGAATAGATCTTGTTTAATGGGATTGTTTAAATAGTTCTCATGGGCTACGGTATTACGTGTGTTTGGGGGTTGGGTGATATTGGTTTGGGTGGAGTTGTTCTCTTAGGGGGGCTTGGTGGAGGTGGTGATAGTGGTGGGGCTTTGCCCTTTGCTTTTGAATTGAATAGGCTTGGTGTTACTACTGTTTTCGCGGGGTTTGTGAATGCTAGAGTAGGGGATGTTAGGGGAGCTGAGCATGTTACTGGAGCTTTAATGAGGGTTTACTCCTCCACAGTGTCTCCGAGTACACGGTTCTTTGAGCCGAGTATAGCTTTTCTAGGCTATGAAACCTACTGTATCTGCTGTAAAGAACCTAGACCCATGGTTTTAGAAGCCGTTAACTGGCTCATAAGAAAATACGGGGTAGAAACCCTAGTCTACGTGGATATGGGGGGAGACTCTCTAGTCTTTGGAGACGAGCCCCTAGTTGGAAGCTGGAAAGAAGACATGGCTGCTCTAAGCATTTTAGCAGAAATCGCTGAGAAGAATAATGTGAAAGCCTACCTAGCTGTAGGCGTATTAGGTGGTGAGGGAGGAGGAAAAAGCTTATCACAACCACATCTAGCAGAAAACATATCATGGCTCCTAAGAGACAAAGCATACTATGGATACTATGAGCCGGGAAAACATACTCTAAGAAGCCTCCTTCAAATACTACCAATACTGTTAAAGAAGACTCCATCCCCAATGCTAACACTATACCTTGACGCCCTAAGAGGAATCCAAGGAACAAGAGAATACCACATCCTCTACCTCCAAGGAAAATACCATGTCAAACAATACTACAAATACCACTTCCTCTTCAACCCAATAACAGTCTGCAAGAAAAGCCTATTCTGCCAACACATGAAGAAAAACTGGAGAAAAAACACAAGAACAAACACAATCAGAAAAAAGATCCGGAGAACCCCGCCAATCAAACTAGAAACCATCATAAACAAACTCCTCGAAAAGAAAATAGACCTCAAAACAATCATAGACAAACACAACACGAAAACCCCACTAAGAAAAACTAACCACCACCCACACACATACTATATAGGTGGAACCTAGAATTGCCCAAGGTCATAAGAGTGAGATACGAGAAGGAGATGCTAAAACCACTAGAGCCCGTAGACCTAGAGGAGGGAGAAGTGCTACTAGTATCAATTAGGAGGCCGATAAGAGAGCTCTTCGGAATCCTCCAGAAAAGAAACTCCCAGATCAAAGCCGAAGATGTTGAGAAGGTTATAGAGGAAGTCGAAGACGAAAGCCCCCTATGAACTAAAACACTACTTTAGAATAGAGCCCTAAGCAAACACTACGGCTAAAGACAACACCCACCATACTATAACATAACCTGGTATTCAAGCTCAAACACGTTATCCCTAGTCATTCCCCTATCCTTCTAGGACGACTCCCCATAATAGGGTGGAGTTGAGGGAAGGGTTGAGGGGTTTTTCAAGGCGTTGTTTTTCATGTTATAGTTCTTTTACTGCTTCGGCTATTATTGGGTCGAGTATCTTGTATTCGTTGTCTTCTTTTTCTATTAGGCTTAGTTTTACTAGTGTTTGCAGTATTCTTGTTGTCTGCGCATTTGTTAGTGGATGGTTTGTCCAGAGTTCTATGGCTTGTTTAATGTTTTTCCACTGCTTGTAGCCTATGGAGATTGCTTTTAGGGCGTAGACGTAGTATTTTGATGGTAGTTTTCTTATTTCTTCTAGTACTAGTCTTTTTGCTTCACTAAATACCTCTTTGACTATTTCTGGGCTTGGCCTCCTACAGTATTTGTAGCCGAAGTAGGTTAGCCATCCCGGTATACCGTCAACTCTATCTAAGACCTCCTCAACGATGCTTGATGGTGGTTTGACTCCGCATTCACTAAAACCTTTTTCAAGGAAGTCTCTAGACTTCTCCCTATCAAATCTATCTACGACTAGCTCGTCTCTAATTCTCCCATAGAGCCAGCTATTAGGGTTATCAAAGCCTAAGAAGTCTTTAAGCACACCTATCTCTGAGCCAGTTACAATGAACTTTATGTTTCTTAGATTATCGTAGCAGTAGGATATTATCTTGGTGAAATCTATTCTACCCTTACCCCCCTTCAAATACCTTAACAATTGCGCTTCATCAACCGCTATAACGACTACTCTACCGTTATCACTAGCCCAGTCATCTAACCTCACGAAAACATCAGTTATCGACAACGGCTTCTTCCTCCAGTTAAACCTAATAGTAGTAGCACCCACCTCTACGCCCTCCAGCACCCTAAGATACTCGATAATAGAAGCCCACTTACCCCTCAACCTATTAAGCTCAATAGAAAGCATCCTATACAATAAGTCCTTCCCAAACCCCTGCTCCTCGAAAACCCTAGCATCAATATAAATATAAGGCAAACCCACCTCATTAAGAAAAACCCTAAGTAAAGACGTCTTACCAATCCTCCTAATACCAAACACAACCATTAAAGGAGAACCGCTCTCAACAAATCCATCAAGCATGCTCAACTCTACATCCCTATCATAAAGCTCCCCCCGACTAGTCTTAGGCCTAGGATCAAAAAGCAAAAGTATCACCCCCGATACCAGGTATCACCCCTGATACCTAATAAACCATAACCCCACACACAACACCCTATAACACCATCAATACCAGGAAAAACTAATTCCTCTAACACATAACATAATATATAGGCGGGGGCCTAGAATTGTCTAAAGTCATCAGAGTAAAATATGAAAACGGCGTGTTGAAGCCATTAGAGCCTTTGAAGCTTAGAGAAGGTGAAGAGCTATTAGTAAAGATTATGGCTGTTGAG
>JALWGO010000088.1 GCA_027038805.1 Thermoprotei archaeon | reverse complement strand
AAGTTACTGGTATAGTTAAAGCTGATGCCGTTAATACGCATATTCTTAAAGCAAGAGGACTTATTGATGTAAAGGAGGTTAACGGTATTGAGTCCTACATATATGGACGTGTTAACTCGTACAGAATTAGCTCTAAGACCCTTGTATTAGAGATAACTGGTACGAGCCGTATAGATGAAATTGAATCAGAAGAACTTGTCATTAAAAGCATTGTACAGTACGACACTCGTGGACGCTTATTAGCGAGAAAGGTTTATGCTATTAAAGTCTACTCTGAGTTTCTGAATGCTAATCTTCTAGTTTGCTGTAAGTGTAGTATGGGTGACTATAATAGGATAGCAAGACTATTGTACGGTGATATTATTGATGCGAGTCCTACTTCTGTTTTCAGTGAGAAGCCTCTAAGCATACCCGATCTCTGTACTGTAGAAAATGTTGAAGAGTTACGCTTTGTTGTTCCCGCATGATTTCTCTGCTAATACTCTAATCGCTATAAGAATCTCCTTGAGCTCTGTAGTCAATTGATATAATTCTAATTTCTTTCCTCTACTCAGTGTCCTCCCGTCATATACTTCTAAGTGTACTTTGTCTAATTCCTCTACTATCCTAATGGCTTTATCAATGTATTCAACTATGTCCACGACTCCTTTCCTCTAATTCACGTTGATATCTATACTCTTCTCTTATACGTACGAGTATTTCGGCTACAAGTTTACTGGTTTCAAGTAAGCGGTCTTTAACCTTCTTTGCTTGAACGTTTCTCTCAGAAGCACGTTCAAGATCGCCAGGCATTATTCCATGCGGTATACTACTATTAACTACTAGTATTGATAACGCCTTCAGCATCTTTAGGCTCGACATAGTATATAGTGTTGCAGTCTCCATATCCATAGCCGATACACGGGTCTTGCTCCACTTCTGTACTATTTCCTCAACATTAGATATAATGTCTACGCTTAGTACTGGCGCCGTATAATACTTTATCTCATGATCATATATGCGCGAATAAGTTCTTAATATATCCATCGTATACCATATCAGATCATAGGAGGCATAAGCCGGATACTCTATTGGCGCGTAATGCCTACTCGTCCCATCAGCCCTCACTGCTGCGGAAGCAATTATTATATCTCCGATACTAAGCTTTGGATCTAGAGCTGTAGCATAGCCTACTTTTATGAAAACTCTTCCCCCTAACCTCGAGTATTCTTCAACAAGAAGCGCTAGGCTAGGAGCACCTATACCCGTAGACCCTATTGTTAAATCTATAACCTTGTATTTACCGGTAACAGTAAAGTAGGGGTCTATGCCCTCTACCCTAGATTTTACCTCAAATTCTTCAAGCTGTGAGACAAGTTCCTCAACGTATGTTCTAGAAGGTAATACTACTATATTCGATGATACATCACTCGAGCTACACTTAGTATATGGTTGAACTATATTGAGACCAGATGCCATCTACGTGATCCCTTACACTATGTAACCTAGTTCTACTGATAAAGGGAGGGGGGTAAATTTAAAAGGGTTAGGGTGCTCAAAG
>JALWGO010000087.1 GCA_027038805.1 Thermoprotei archaeon | reverse complement strand
ATGAGCCCCGCTGCAGGGGTCATGAACGCGTATAACATGTTATAACCGTTTATCCGCGTGCCAATCCTATGTGCTATAATGAGGGCAGCATAGTTTACTAAGCCTATTGCAGCTGGGATAACATTATGTAATATTGCTCCCAAGGCCATGTTGATTACTGGTAGTAGGTAAGATAACGCTATTATCAATGATTCCCCAATAATATTCACCTTGTTTCCAGCGTGTCTTTTCATTATCCTAGCTAGTACTCTTACAGTATCACGAATGTTAGGATACCATACGGTCTCTACTAGATTCCATGCTCTAATAACTGTTAACGGTATTCCAGTGGACTTTGCTCTTTCCGCAATGTCTCTGTCTTCAACAAGACTATACCTTACAACTCTATGGGTGCCAAGCTTCTCATAGGTTTTCCTGGATACTGCCCAGCAACAGCCGTAAAACCATGCTAGCCTGGATTTTTTATCTAGTACTCGATTGAAGCCTAGGAATCCGTGTGCAAAAGTTGTCAGTATGGTTTCAACCATCTTACACCTACGTGTAGGACACTTAAACCTTGGGTTCAATGATACTATTCCTCCCGTATACTGTGCATTTGATACAAGTATCCTCAGGGAACTACTCGTCAATAACCTTGTATCAGCATCTAAGAATACTAGTATCCTAGCCTCTGGGTTAACATGTTCTAATCCACGTATTAGTGCATAGACTTTAGGCGACCAGCCGGGTGGTGGATTATGGCTTATTCTTACTGCTTTTACCCTTTTATCAATCCTAGTATACTTTAACGCTATTTCAAATGTATTATCACTACTATTATCGTCTACAACTATTACCTCAAAGTTCTGATAATCTTGTTCTAAAATCGAGTCTAGGAGGGATGAAATGTTTCTAGCTTCATTCCTAGCCGGAATGATTATTGAGGCTAATGGTTCCTCACTCATAGGTTTAGGGAGAGGGTCTTCTAGTGATTGAAGGCTTTCTATACCCCACTTATAGGCTATAAACCATATTATAGAATCTAATACTCCTAGGGTTCCCAGGAATACTATGATTACTTCCAGTATCAATATTCTCTTCCGTAAAGCCTTTATGATATAACATAAATGAGGAATAGAGAAAACACTTTATGGAGTAGGAGAGGAAGGTTCCCAGTGTTCTCTCGGCTATAGGCCTAGGACTTCTTTCTTTACCTTCTCTAAAGCATCAGCTATTTTTGTCCCAGCTGGTATTCTTACTGCCTTAATATTCATTTCCTCTAATATTACCTGGGCATTGGGTCCGAAGTTTGGTCCAACTGCTATGTCTACTCCTTCATCTACTAGTACTTGTACCGATTTTACACCCGCTCCACTTGACGCTGAAGCTCCCGGATTCTCTACTACCTTGACATTCAATATATTGCCTTGCTCGTCTAGCTCCACTATTGTGAAGACTGGTGCTCTCCCGAAACGATCTGCTATTACGTCTTCTAATCCGCCACCATTCATTGAGGCAAAACCTATTTTGACCATGGCTTATCTACACCTCTGCCTAGAGAGACTTAGGCTTGAGGATAATAGGTTTATAGGGTACGGGTTTCTTCGGCCTGTATTGGCTAAACCATTGTTTCCAATTCCTTATTATTCTTTCTTCTACACGGCGGGCTATCTCTAGGAGGGCTTTAGATGCTGGTGAATCAGGATATAATTCTACTAGGGGTTTCATCTGCGTCATTGCTTTCGGCACGTTGTCGTCGTAGGGTATGGTTCCTAGAAAGTCTATTCCTTCTTCTCTAGCATACTCTATTATCTTTCTAGCATATTCTGGGTTTATATCATACTTGTTTATCACTAGACCCGATGGTAGAATGAATTGTTTAGCTATCATGTGGACTCTTCTTAGATCACTAAAACTAGCAGGTGTAGGCTCCGCTACAAGTATAGCCGCGTTTGCTCCAGCTAGAGACGATATTACCTGACAACCAATGCCTGCAGCTGAATCAACTATTATTATAGTATCTTCCCTGCTCCAGTCCTTAGCCTTGTTTTTGACTTCGGTTACGAGTTTACCCGTATTGGGGCGGCCAACATAGAGTCTTGCCGAGACTAGTGAGAACCCGTAGCTAGTTTTACCCCAACGTATTTTCCCAGAGGCGACACGGTGCCTCCTTATGGCTTTCTCAGGGCATGCTAGGGTGCAGGTTAGGCATCCCTCGCATACAACTTTATTGATAACGTATTTGTCTCCTATAAGTCGAACAGCTTCATAGGGGCATACTTCTGCACAGACACCACAGTTAGTGCATTTATCATAGTTTATCTCAGCCACCCATGCCTCAATGTATTCTTCTTCGTGTTCCCAGCTTGTTAACCCGTAGATTAAGTGTAGGTTTGGTGCATCTGCATCCGCGTCAACCGCTATCGTATGATACCCCTTGCGGTGGAGATATAGAGCTAGAGTTGATGAAACAGTACTTTTACCTACTCCTCCCTTACCGCTTGCAACTGCTATTTCGAGAACCACGACTATACCACCTCTAAGACTGTTTTAGCGAGAGCTCGAAATGCTTCTGAGACCGGGTGGGTTGGATAGAGTTTTACTATTGGGACCCCCTTAACATATGATTCAACTATTTCGCGAGAATAAGGTATCTTAGCGATGATCTTAGCGTTAAGTCTCCGTGCTAATTCTTCGATTTTGCTTATATCTCCTATAGTTGAACGATTCACTATAACCCATGACTCTAATCCTAGTGTCGATGATAACTCTAGTATTAGTTCTAGGTCATGTAGGCCTAATGGTGTTGGCTCTGTTACAGCTAGTACTAGCTTAGAGTCTTCTAAAGCAATAGATACATGGTTAGCTGTTCCAGCAGACGTGTCTACTAGTAATAGGTCTTCTGCTGAGCTCATAGCCCTCTTACGTGCTGCTAATACTACCGGTGGAGTATGCTCTTCCCCTTCCCGGAGCACCCCGGTTACAAGAGTGAAGACTGTATCATCTATTTTTACCTGGGTTTTATACGTGTAGCCTATAATCCTCTTACCCTCAACTATAGCGTCATAGGGACACGCGTAATAACATGCGCGGCAACCACTACAGAGACGGGGGATTACGAAGGGGAGTTTCTCGCGGGTCAGTATTATTGCACCAGTATCACATACTTGTGCACATACTCCACAACGAGTACACTTCGGGTATACTATGAAGGGTAACATTATCTCAACTGGTTCCTCGTTTTCTAGGCTAACATTCAATAATACGTGGTCGTTGGGTGCTTCAACGTCTAGGTCTGCTAGAACAAGCTTTCTCTCCCCCGCTATTAGAGTTGCAAGGTTTACTGCAACCGTACTCTTACCGGTGCCCCCCTTGCCCCCGGTTACACTTATCTTAGCCTTCAAGTAAAACCCCCTTTCTCTAAGAGCTCACGGTACCTGGGGTCTCTTGTTACCAGTCGGTTGAGATCACGATCGCTTAGATTTCTTGTCTGCTCTAATGTATTGTCTAGTATTCTCGCATACTCCTCCGGTATTTTGGGTGGCTGGCAAGTGTATTCTATACATTTCTTCTCTTCGTTTACATTGAAGCACTCGTCTTCTTTTATGATCTCCTTTACCCCCTCTATGTAGAATCCCGCCTCGAATCCTTGAACCTTGAACTTTATAATAGGAGAACCCTTTTCCTCTATGGCTCTCCAATTAGCCAGCACTAGGATGCGACTTATCTTGAATGGATGTATGCATCCAGCTCTCCATATAAGGTATGCTATTGTATCTCGTACATTAATCTCTGTCATCTCTATTCGCCTAGAATACTATGAGAGGTCTCAAAGTCTAAAAACTTTAACACGTGTTAAAGGAAGAGTAGTGGGAGATGGGAGGGAAAGGAATAGAGGATAATATTTATAGGAGGAAAAATTTATCAAAGCGAAGACTCATAATCCTTTGGGTTGAGAAACATGTTTGAGGCAATAAGAGATATATTAAAGGCTATAAGAGACCTTGAGGAGAGAACCACTAGAGAATATCTGGAACTAGCGCGTAAGACGAAATCAGCGGAGCTTAAATCAACACTATATTCGTTGCTAGCAGAGAAGCTCATACACACCGAGGTTATACGTGGATTACTGAGAGCCTATGATAGATTAGAGGACCTTGCATGGGAGTTCCAGCAGAAAATATCACCAATAAAGAGTGAGGAAGATGAGAGAGAATGGCGTAGAATGCAGCTTAAACTAGAAGAATTACAAGCACTACAGGAGAGACTAGCGAAGCTATTAGATCTCTACGTCGATGAAATGGATAGACAAGTTACTAAGGAGATACTAGAGGCTGTATTAAAGAATGAGAGGAATGTTGTAAATGAGTTAGAGACGTTGTTATCCAATATTAGGGAGAAGATAAAAGAGTTCTTGTTAAAAGAGACGGCTGAGAAGAAAGCCTAATTTTTTCCCCATGAATCTGCTCTATTAGGCTGTTTACTCTGCAACTATTATGTAGTCTTCAAGGTATTCGTCTAGATCCCATCTGCCTCCTCCATGCTTTATTATGTTGAAGACTTTTTGTATGTCTATTATCCTAGTTGATGCTATATGGGTTATCCCTTTATCGAAGAATGGTTCGGGGTAGACTGCTGCTGATGGCCCAGCTAGTATTTTTATTTTTGCCTTCTCGGCTAGCTTTAACACTATGTCTATTGTATCATTTACAAGTGTCGCGCCAGTAATAATAGCGATATCTGCATCAAGTAGTTCACGATAACCCGATGAATCAGGTAAACAAGATTTA
>JALWGO010000086.1 GCA_027038805.1 Thermoprotei archaeon | reverse complement strand
CCTCTAGGACTAGCTGGTACATGGAATACGAGAGACCTCTTAGAAGAATATATTAGGCCAGCAAGACTAGTAATCGATGGCGAAGTAAAGACAGTAGACCCCCTAAGCGAGTATGGTGAAACACATATACCTGGAATAGGAGTCTTCGAATACTTTCCAAGCGATGGCCTACGGACAATGCTGAAAACACTAAAACCCCTACCCAAGCTAATGGCCGAGTATACGCTACGCTGGCCAGGACACATAGAGTCAATGAAACTATTAAAACAACTAGGATTCCTTGAATCAGTAGGGCTGAGGATAGGGTTATGCGAAGTAGATATAATAGACTATACCTCTCTAGTTCTCGCCAACAAGCTAGTAGAGTGCCGCAAAGATAGAGTAATAATGTATATCCAGGTAAACGGCGTAGAAAACGAGAAGAAAAAAGGCTACGAGCTCATACTAGACCAACAATACGATGAACTAGAGCAAACCACAGCTATGGCGAAAACAACAAGCACTATGCAGGCATGTGTAAGCCATCAACTACTAGAAGAAAACCTAGAAGTAGAGCCAGGTATAACGCCACCTGAAACCCTAGGACAAGTAAAGAAGAACTACTATAATATCATAGAATGCTTAAAAGAGAAACTAGACATAGCAACCTATACTAGAATAGAAGAATAAGTAGTCGATAAGGGGTATCCTCGAAGACTGGGTGGAAGCCATGATAATTGTTGCAACGGGATATAGGGGATATACTAGGCTAGACGAGAAAATAGTAGGATTATTAAATAAGTGCAACATGATGGATGAAGCCTGGAGCCATAGGAAGGTAAGTGTAGAAGAGATAAGGAGGCTCTGGTTCGCAGCATCATGGTATGACCCAAGTGAGCTAGGCTTACTCTTTTATTCTAATAGACTAGTAGGATATTGTTGGGCGATGAAACGCGATAAGGGATTCCCATGGCTTGGATTATGTGTAGATCCAATGCTACCCGATACCATAAAGTACAATGTAGTAGAAACGAGTCTCTCATGGGCCAGGTGGAGCCTTGACTCAAAGGGTATTAGAGGCAAAGTTCACATAGGTGTTGGATACGAGCACGGCTACACACACTACTTGTTAAAGAAGATTCTAGCAAGCTACCTAGAGAAGCATACAGCAACACTAATGATACTAAATAGGACAGAGAAAAAGCATCCACCACCAGGCTATAGGCTAAGAGAGGGTGGGCTAGAAGATGTAGAAGCAATAGTACGAGTCTATAACGAAGCTTTCAAGAAATATGATTGGTTCATGGAATGGAAACTAGAAGACGCGAAGAAATGGTATGAAGCACGTAAGCCTAAGATAATAGTAGCAGAAACCAGTAATGGAGAGATCATAGGCTACGTTGACGCTGAGATAAGGATGGGACTCGACGGCTCGGAAAACGCCTACCTTCTAACTCTAGCAGTAAAGCCGGAACACCAGAGAAGAGGCGTTGGTAGAGCACTACTTACAGCAATGGCCTATGAGCTCCAGAAAACAAGTCGTGTCAAGAGAATATTCCTTGA
>JALWGO010000085.1 GCA_027038805.1 Thermoprotei archaeon | reverse complement strand
TTTATGCCTTGCCCATATTATCAAAACGGGGTTTGCACCTCACCTAAAATACCAAGACCCACGTCAGCTGTAGTAAACCCGAGCAGATGTCTAAGTAATAGCGAGTATAAGACATGTAAGTATTATGTAGAACAAGAAGAACAGAAAAATCTTGAGTACTTCGGAGACAAAATAAAGAAAGAACTAAAACCTTATCCACCTATTCACTACCTTGAGAGACCGTTGAAATCCGACTGCCCGTATTATCAGCTATTAAGTTTTGGCGGATATTATATAGCTAAATGCGAGATCCTTGGAAGATTACTAACTAAGCATGAAGTATTAATTTGCTCCAAATACTGGGAGAGTTGTCCAATATCTAAGTATACGCAACTATTTGGCAAAGCTGCTGGGACAAGTACTTAAAAACTATTTTATATACCTAGGCTAAGCAGTAAGTGCTATATGTAAGTTATTCAAATCATATGAATTGAAACGACTCTGAGGCACCACTATTTTAGACACTATCTCCGATAAATCTAATGTATCAAATAACATTTCGTTTACAAGTACTGCAGGAGTTTTTATTTCAGGTGATGAGCTGGGCAGTATTATCAGTGTTAAGTGAGTTTTTTCACCAGTATAGTATGATAGAAGAAGCGCTAACTCTTTAGCCCTTACTTCTACCTCCTCTATACCTCTATCAAGTGACGTATAAACGGTTATGTTCAACACTTGAATCACAATTTAGATGCTAGCATGAACAATATTTTTAAGTAGATAGGCGCTTTCCCATATGGGTATTTAGCTTGCACCAATTTATTAAGGAAAAGGCTTTTTGGTGCAATGAGAAACCTCTTTCATTAGCGCTTCTAAATTTTGCAAAGAGAAAAGGCTTTTACCCAATATTAGGTATAGATGGATTCCTGAAATACAGTAGGAGAGAACTCCTAGAGGCAGGTGCAAGGCTACCACATAATTTAATTCAAGGAAAGGGAGAAGCTGATATAGTGTTCTTCAACGATAGTATCTTGGCCGTAGGTACAGCTGCTACAACTACATATGCACTCATAAAATATAAGAAATTCCCGTCTAAAGCTTTTGATCTCTATACAAGAGTAATCTTTGCTAATCCAGAAAACATTATAAGTGCATACAGAGAGCTAGTTGATATAGGATTAAGAATTCCAACTCCTGTAGTAGGCAAAGCCTATAAGACATTATTGCTTGTTAAATCTAATGTTAGGTTAAGGAGACTTGTCTTAGAAGGTCGTAAAATCGTTCTTTTATCAATTATACCGTTTTATGCTCCAAGAAATGTGATTAATTCCCTGCTCCATTATCTCAACAGCTTGTTAGAATACGCTGCGAAACAACACGATATAAATGTTAGTGATTTTAATGTGTTTTTAATGTATCCGGATTCATTGGAAGACGAGCCGCCAGATAAGGTATACTTTAAGTGTATTACCAGATTAAAGGAATGTCTACTAGAAGAGAGAATAATCGTTGAAAAAATAACTGAAGTTATAGGTGACCTAAGAGGTTGTAGAGGTTGTAGGTACGTTAATATTTGCAGAGATATCTTTGTGAAGTTTCTTAACGTACAAAGTGAAGACAGGTAAGCCTAGAATAATTGTTGTGAAAAAAGCTACAGCCCTTACAACAATTACTTGCCCAGGCGAGAGAACCATGCTTAAACCATATTCTGCTCCACCAGCAGCTCCAGGCGTAGGTACTGGGCCCATAGCATTATAGAAAACCAGCGCCTCTAAAGCTTGTTGCAAATTCACCTTACTAACGCTATAGGCCGCTAATAGGAATGATGTATAGACTATTGCGTATTTTGTGAGAGTAATACCAATTACCTTTAAAGCGGATCCGATACTAAGAGATGTGGATACATGTTCTACAGAGCTAGTCATTATGAGTAAGATGTCCAGAAACTTTCTTATAATACCAATAGATTTATTCCTCATCTTTAAAAAGAAGTTCCTTACGCCTTCTTTCCTTACTGCAAAGAACAAAATGTTCCAAGCAACTACATTGTAAATTGAAGAAATCAATACAAATACAGTGAGAGGAAGACGTATTACCGCAAAAAATAGCGCTGGAATATTTATTATGATGATATCCCAGTAATCCTCGAATAATGTAACAGCAACAGCCCTTGATAACCTTATGCCATATGATGCAAGTATTAATGCTCTCACCGGCTCCCCTCCAACGGAAGAAGGCGTTGCTAAAGCAACTACATTGCCCATGATCCTGGCTCTAAGGGCATCAATTATATTCATATGGTATCCTACATTTTTGAACAAAACCCTTAATCTTATGGCGTCAATTATATTAGATGAACCATATAATACCATTGATAATAGTAATAATATGGGATCCACTTGTAATAAAATACTGATGCTAACATGCATGACCAGCATATAAATAATCATGACAACTATAACAACAAGGATAACAAACAGAAGATCACGATAAAATTTTTTGCTACGAAGGGTCTCCATAAAAACATGTTCTAGGTCTTCCAATTATACTATCCCACCCTAAACCTTAGTATACCTACTATTCCCCCAAATGTTTTCTTTATCCATTCTCCTTCAGGTATGTCATCACTTATGAAATATATCTTTGCTCCAAACTTCTTTGCCTCCTCAGCAAGTCTTTCAGCATCAATTCTATCTTCATCAATAATTAATGCTTTAAGAGCTCCCATTTTTAACGCCTCTAATACCTCTTTCTCTCCATATACTGCCAGCCCATCATCCTTTGCTAAATGATATTTGAATTCTTCTACAGCCTTCAAAGCTTCCACATACATTTGTCCTTGTATTAAGTCATAGGCTTTCATAACTAATTCTCGTAGACCAGCCTCACCTTGATAAGATACATCAATTAGTTGTGGCAGTATCTTCTGTTTCAACCTATACTCTAGGTAATCTCCTTTAACAAAGTCTTGTTTAGCATAACCAGGCCCTCCAACTATTATTCCCTTCAGTCTTCCTTTCTCCAATAATGGCAAGAAATGTTTCTTAGCGTGCTCGGCTACTCTCTTAAAGAACTCGTCAACTAATTGCTCAATTATTCTCTCATAACGTCTCTGGCTTTGTCCTCCCTTCTGATGTTTTCCAGGCACGTATCCTTCTAGTTCCTCAAGTACTTTCAACCGGGTACCCTGCAGTAATCCAATAGTTGCCGCGTCTCTTTCAATAATCAATATGCCGAAGGCTTCTCTTTCCTCAACCATTTCTTCAAGGAATTCTACATGGAACCACTTGTCAGTTCTATAGAAGAATACTGGTACTGGATCTGGCGGTGAAAACACATAGCATATGAAATCTCCTGTCTGCATATCCTCTCCACAGAATACTGCGAGCCCAGTATCCGGTACCTTAGGTATCTTTGAGAGCCTATCCATGGCTGCTGTTAACGCTCGTTGAACGGCATCTTTGGTTCTCTTTAGTTTAATGTTATCTGTTATTGATAGTTCCTGTCTCAATAGGTTCATTACATCACTTATAGGTCTACCTGGAGGAATATAGAGGCTTAGCAATACCGTTGCTGGCGCAGTCCATGTTTTAAGCTCTTTTAGTATCTCCTTTAGTTGCCTACGTGTTACTTTTAATCTCTCGCTAAATACTCATCCCTCAAACCCGGCTAGGTATGAAATAATACTTGCTTAAAAATTAAACTCTCTTAGAAACGGGAGTTTTATGCGTGAAAATGTTATTTGGCGTCTATTAGGGCTCGGATAGTAGTCTTAGAGAGAACACGTATTGTGTTGTAGTCGGTAGTTTTCGTCTAAGAATAGCTACCTGAGGCCTATATATTATCATTTTAGACTCGTTGTTCCATTCGAGTTCAAGTATCTTTGAAACCACCATTGATTCAATCCTGCCTTTTACAACCACTGCTCCCTCTCCATACTCGGGACTTACTTCTAATAGTATTGGAAGGTAGAGTTCTTTCCATAAATGCCTTGGCGTTATTGATGCTAATAGCTCGAGTTCTTTACGTTTAAAATAATGTGTGGAACCATCACGTAAAACAATGTGTGGGAATTCTTCTTGAAGTAACTCCGCGAGACTACGCTTCTTGTATGGTAGGTGAAGGTTCACTAAACGCAACTCTCTTTGTAAGTACTCTTCTAAGCGTGTCTCTTTTTCTATTTTCATGTTTGCTCCTGCCTTCTCCTACTTAGTATTGCCTTTACTCTCTTAAGCCTTGTCTTCTCCTCTCTCTCCCTCTCATCGAACATCATTTCGAGATATTTTATTGTTGCCTCAAGTCTAGGTATTATTATGTGCTCAAGTATATTGACACGTCTTCGTGTACGGGCTATTTCCTTACTTAGAAGATCTAATGTTTTTTCATGTTCTGCTAGTTCTAGAACCTTTTCTATAATCTCTGTAAACGCTTTTCTTGTAGTCTCTAAGGCTATACTTGTCGAGCCTAGAGAAATAGGTGTTTTGAGTTCCTCGTATTCTTCTACTCTCTTATAATCTATAAATGGTGCACGTACACCCATAATATTTTTCATTGCCGCATATACTTCTATTACTTTAGGTGATGTTCTCGCTATATTATCTAACTCCTCTGCACTATGAAACATTCTTATGAGTGATTCATTAGCATAGCCCTTCTCCAATAATTTTACAATATCTTTTCTCTCATCAACAACTTGCCTAACACTATTAAGGAACTCTGCTACAAGAATTGTTAAACGCTCACGTAGAATCCTGTGTATTCTCTTAGCTAGCTTTAATCGCCGCCTAAGCCTTATTAACTCTA
>JALWGO010000084.1 GCA_027038805.1 Thermoprotei archaeon | reverse complement strand
GTTATTCTGAGAACATGTGGTGTGTTTATCTTTGGGGGATTATTTTTATAGTTGAGTGTTTCTAATATTGTATCTGGGTGTTCTGTGAACATGGGTAAGAAGCTTAGTAGGGAGGTTGTAAAGGGGGTTTTTAGGATGCTTCTTGAGGGTAAGAGTTATCGTGAGATAGCTGGGAAGTATGGTATAGGTGTTTCAACTGTTTCCTATCTTAAAGAAGTCTTGGACTATGCTGCTGAGAATGCTACTACTCTAATGTACTATTTACGTGAGGCTAAGAGGGCTTCTAAGGAGGAGGGGAAAGAATTTGCTAGCCTATTTGATGAGCCATGGGGGTTGAATAGGGCTCGTGCGAGACTTCTCTATGCTTACTATTTGTATACTGGGTGGCGTATTGTACATAAGGCACGACTATTAGCAGGGGAAGACAAGCTTAGTTCTAGAAAGCTTAGCCAGTCGGCTGGGAGGCTAGTAGAGCAGTTTATTGAAACCCTTGAATCTCTAGTGGAGGATTGGGAGAATTTATCTAAGAGAGCCGGGCTTCCCAGGAACGTCGTTTTATCGGGACTATATGCTCTACTAGACGAACTTGAGAGACTGTTTATTGAGGCACTAGCTTCTTCTGGGTTTAGTGTTGAGGAAAGAGTAGAGCCTAGGATCATATTATACTATATAGATGAGAGTACGTCTAAGTACAAGTATGTGGTAAAGATCCCGATAACCGAGAACCTATTATTAGATCCTCTAAGGGGTATGGAGCTAATAGAAAGAAGCATCAGGAAATTATCGAGTAAAGAAATAGTATCAAGGATAACGTCTATAGTAGAGAAATACATGGAAATACATGATAAAATAACACGCTCAGACATAGATACCCGGAAAGCATTAGAAAAGATAAGATTAGAGAGAAGAAAGGCTAAGAAAGAGATCCATAAAATAATAGAGGATAATATAGGTAGGGAAATAGTAGAAGCAGTATACGTTAAGACCCCGGACCAGTTATCCAAAGCTAATAAGATAAACATAATACTATACCTCAAGCCAGGAGATACAGAAAAATAACATCTTCTACCCAATTGAAAAATACCACCTAAAAACAACAAATGTTCACAACTAATCCAGATATAATATTAAATAAACCTTTTATCCCTCTATTGTATCATTTTATCTACGTATACATGTTCACAGTAACCACTATATACCATATTATGCTATAGTATTACATGTGATAGCCGTGAGCGTTAGTGAAAACATAGAAAAGTTTACAAAAGCGTTAAAAGAGCTCAAGAGCAGCCTAGAGGATACCAGTGATATAGATTACCGGCGTCTAGTAAAAACTGAAAGCTTTCTCCAATGTGCTAAAAGACTAGAAGAATCATTAGATTCCATAGAAAATATTATAGGACAGAGATTCAAAAATATCACTATAAATACTATAGTATTTAGGGCATATAAATCAAAAAATAGATCAAAAATAAGATACTCTTCAAATGATATCAAGAAAGTTGCAAGAGCACTAGCTCTACGAATTGACCCCTATATAGCCTATAG
>JALWGO010000083.1 GCA_027038805.1 Thermoprotei archaeon | reverse complement strand
TTTTATGATACCAGGTATACTTTTCTACCAGGTATACTATCTATGAGTGTCAAGTATACTAGCGTTAAACTTAGAGTTAGAGCTAAAGAGAAATTAGAGGAACTACAAGCAAGGCTTAGACTACGTGGTGTAAGGGCCAGCCTACACGAGATACTTGAGAAGTTAATAGACCTAGGCATTGAGGAGGAGGAAGAACTGGTTAGGAGAATTAGAGGTAAGCAGTCCTCTAAGGATAGAATGCTTGAACTCCTAGACAAGCCCCTAGACTGGGGTGTAGAAGATGCCTCAGAGAAAATAGATGAAGTCCTCTATGGTGCTGGAAATGTCGGTGTTCATAGACACAAACATATTCGTAGCAGCTAGGAATAAACGAGACTTTAATCATAGGAGAGCAATTCTACTCTTAAGAAAAGCGTTAGGAGGCGATTACGGCTCACTCTATACCTCTGACTACGTGTTTGATGAAGCAGTTACAGTAGCTTTAATCCGAACCCATAGGCTCGAGGTCGCAGTAGATATAGGAGAATTCATCTTATCCTCTAAGAAGCTAAAAATACTATACGTAGACGAAGAGATATTTAAGAGAGCATGGAATATATTTCAAGCATTTCCCGAGAAGACTCTGAGCTTTACGGATGCTACTTCAATAGCACTAATGGAAAAATACGGTATCAAATATATAATGAGCTTTGATAAACACTTTGACGGAATAGTTCCTAGGATAACCTAGTGGGAATGAACGTGATATTCTTATACCTCTCATCGTAGAAGTGGTTGCGGTGTTGTTGAAGTGAAAGCCGTATTATTCGACTTATTTGGTACTCTCATAACAGCTGAATCAGATGATAATGCTCATCGCGCATTATCTGAGAAGCTTGCCCACATTCACGGCTATGCTTTTAGTGGTGAAGAACACTTCAAACTATACTATGAACTCGTCCATGGGAAGCGTAGTGGTGTAAAGCTTACTAGTTCTAAAGCGGTATGGGAGGCTTTGAAAGAATTATCGGAGAAATACGGTTTCAAATTGAGAATCGATTATCCTGGTGTCCGTAAACTCCACTTAATGTTCCACATAGCCTACGCCGAACTCTACCCTGATGCTATTGAAGCTTTAAAGAAGGCGAAAGATGCTTGCGGTAAAGTAGGCCTCGTAAGCGATGCTGATACCGATATGGCTTACGGCATATTATATAAGTTGAAGATACTAAAATACCTTGACACAGTGGTCACAAGCGAGGAGATAGGCGTAAACAAGCCCGACCCAAAGCTATTCCTAACAGCAGCTCAGAGACTTGGAGTTAGACCAGAGGATACAGTTATGATAGGTGATTCATGGAAAGACATTGAAGGAGCCAGAAATGCGGGTATGAAGGCTATCCTAGTCCTAAGGAGGAGAGAAGTATTGGAGAATCTTAAATCAAAACCAGACGCAATAGTGGAGAGCCTTACTGAAGCTGTAGATAAAGCAATATCGCTCCTAGACTGTGCTAAAAAATAGCCTATTTCCTCATTCTACTAAAACGCTTAAACCGGAGCAGCGCGCATATACCGATAAGGACTAGTATAGCCGATAATAACAGCCTAACATAGTTGGAGCCTCCCCCATTGTTCTCATTAGCTACGCTATTGTTTTGGGCCTCCTCATTGTTTAATGCGGTCTTGTTTAATTTTATCGAGGAGTTCACAGCATTATACTGTAGTATCCTTAGGGTATTCCTCATATTTTCTGGTTCTAGGTATCCAGTCGTTATGTTCGCGTAGCCTAGTAAGCCATACCTGTTATAGCATAGAGTAGCAGTAATATTGTATAACAAGTATTCTTTCCGGTAAACACCTTTAATTAACATGCATTTACATAGCCCTATACTTGTATTAACCTCTAAGTTTAATGGTCTTAGGTTCTTACTGGTTAGGTTCCAGAAATTTATATCCACTTTATCGAGCCTCTTAGACCATAGATAGTCAACTATATTCTTCGATAAGATATAGGGGATTACTCCAGGTCCAACCACCATAGAGTAGGGGTCTGGGTAGAATATTCTTACACGGTCAGAGTATTTTAGAGTCCTACTAGTATTATTGGCTCCCACAATGTAGACATACTTGAATTCCTGGATATCACTATAATTACCGTGTATAGACACTATTATCGCTGAAACATTAGCGTTTAAAGGCTTACCCCTAACACCATGGGTTACCACGTAGAATGAGGCATTGTATTCTACAACCGTGCCAGCTCTTACATAAAATGACACATCGTTTCTAGAAGAACTCGCAGACACTAATCCCACGGCTAAAACAACCATTACCAATAACAGTATACCGAGCCTCAATACTATTCAATCCTCTTCAACCATATACGTGGCTGGAGGAGAAAAATAAGTATAACATAGTATCCCTCCAAGGATCTCCTAGCCCTAGTAGGAGTGTACGTGTCGTTCGAGGGGTTCGCTATATATTAGGTATAAGATAAGAGTATGTTCACGTAGGTGTAGGAGAAATGCCTGCTATGTTACGGGAAGCTAGGGTTATACTAGCATTAATAGTAATAGTAGGCGTTATACTAATCCCATTAGCCCATGTAGCGGACGCATTCAATATAGACTATATAGAGATAGCATACGTGGACAAGAGATTCGGTATAAGTCCAGTAGAGGTGAGAGAAGTAGCCTATAAGATTCTCTCAAAACTAGTCGACTGGAACCGAGTTGTCTATGCCAGAGCGTTCCTCTTAGACATCAATGGATCACCGATCCTATATGCAAAAGCCTTTATGGTTCCCCGGGCTCCGGTTACAACAACATGCACAGTCATAACATATACAACAACACCGGTCACAACAACTAGGATATGCAAGACTGCTACAACTACTGCTCCATTGAATGCAGGGTTTACTTATTATCCTACGTCCAATGGCATGGAGGCCGTCTATACTAAGGCCGTACTTGTAGTAAAGGATGGAGAAATAGTTGATATAAAACGAGTAGACTATTACAAGACTATCTTAGGGAAAGAATTATGGGATCCAATAGCTATAGGAGCCGTTACCGCGAAAAGCGTGTGGGAATCGCAGGCAGTAGTAGAAGCTATAGCAAAAACTGTTGTAGCAGAGCACTTGAAGCCCAAGGAGCTCTGGTTATCTACAGCCGAACTAGTATACCCTGAAGAATATATTGTTTCAATAATATTCCTAGCAGACGATTATATCTATGGGGTCATATACGACTGGGACAACCATAAGATCCTCGTAGCTGGACTAGACATAATAGAGCCACCATACTATCTCCCTGGGCAGCAACACTCAATGCCGACTACAACTATTGCAACAGTACCACCTACATCACCTACAACGACTCCTACAATCACAACAATGCTATCAACAATTACAGCAGTGACAACTTATACGAGAACATCAACGACGAGCCCTCCAAAACTACCACCAACAGCTACAACTACAGCGACAGTTGCTTCCGCGACAGTGATTTATGGTTCGGCAACAGCATCAGTAGAGTCTACTCAAACTAGTATTTGGCGGACAACAACTACTACAACACCCTCAACAACTACAACGGGTAGTGGAACAGTATACTTGTTATCAGAGACAACTAGTCAAGCCTTCTCCAAAGCATTATCAACTAATAGTATCCTCATAGTAGCAGCAGCAACTATAATAGTAGCACTCGTATCCTGGCTCCTAATACGCCGCATCCTAGTATAAACACTTCAATACACCATATAATACGTGTTCACGAATACATTGTTTTATCTATCCTGCTAGAATATATGGCGGAGTAGAGGGGTAAGGCTTGGCCCGGGAGCCCGATAAAAAGAGTAAAGGAGATGATGAGACACCAGTTGAACTAGTACTTGGGGGACAAGCACTTAGAGTATACCTTGAATTATTGTTGAGTAAAGAGCCTCTAGGTGTTAGAGAGCTTCAGAGGAGGCTAGGCTTCAAGAGCCCTAGTAGTGCGAAGCACCACTTAGATAGGCTTGTTAGACTAGGCTTAGTGGCTAAGACCTTCGATGGCCGGTACCGAGCAGTAGAATCTAAAACAAGTATCCTCTCAGCATATACTATGATTGCAGGATCCTTTATACCACGCATAATACCAGTTGCAGCAGGCCTTCTCGCAGGTATAATAGCATATGTTGTCGTCTCTTTCCCCTATACTGATTGGATACCCGTTGGCCTAGCACTTATCGGAGACCTATTTCTATGGATTGAGGGGATACGCATGCTAAGGTATTTCAAGAGGCTCGTGAAGACAAAGAGAGTTAAAGGATAGTTTTCCTATCTAGCTTGGAATAACCAATAGGCTATGTTGAAAATAATCCCATGTTTATTATTGCAGGTAGTTTAACTTTAATAGAGTCTAGACTATCCTTCAAAAGAATGTGGTAGGGAATGGAGGTTATCTATGATAACGGTAGGGTTAAGATTATAAGGATCGTAGTAGGGCCATTGGCGACTAATACCTATATAATATATGATCCTAGGGACATGGAGGCAGTAGTAATTGACCCCGGAGGCGATGCCAGCAAAATACTTAGCATATTAGGGAAAATTCACGTGAATGTTAAATACATTATAGCAACCCATGGCCACTTCGACCATGTATTAGCAGCACCAGTACTCCTAGACTATCTTGACGCAGAATTCGTTATGCATAGAGAAGACCTGGAGATACTAGAATATAGTACGTATTTGTGTAGAAGCTATGTCCCAGACTGGTCTCCACCAGAAGTAGACTTATTCGTAGATGAGGGCGACGAAATAGTATTCG
>JALWGO010000082.1 GCA_027038805.1 Thermoprotei archaeon | reverse complement strand
TGTTCTATATTTAGGGTATGTTCGAATAAAACCAAAAAGAACTGAAAGTGGTTACTTTATCGTTGGAGGTCCTAGAGAAGTTGGAGAAGTTCAATAAAACCAAAAAAGGGTTGAGAGTTCTCTGGGTAGGTTTAGTGAGGTATGTGTGGGTTATATTGGATGGGGTTATGAAAGTGAAGGGGGGTTGGGGGTTTTCTTGTTTTGTTAGGTGTTGGTGTATAGTTCTTTTGGTATGTGTTCAAGCCATAGCTTGATGTATTTGTCTACTTTTTCTTTGGTCTTGGCTATTTTGGCTATTTTTACTGCGTCTCTTATGTCTCTGCTACCTAGTTTTTCTACAATGTTTTCGGCGATGTAGTTGGCTAGTTCTTCGTCTACGTGGTGTATCTTTACTAGTGCTCTACTCATTACACGTTTGGCTGTTTCTTTGTCGTAGGGTTTAATCCTTATGACCATGAATCTTGACAGTAGGCTTCTGGGCAGTCCTCTTAGCGTGTTGGCGGTGGCGTATACGTTCAGGTTAAGCTCTTCTATTATGTCTGTCCCGTGCTTTACTATTCTCAGTATACCTGTCTCCATAATGTTTAATAGTATTGTTAGGTCTCTCTTGTTCTGTACTTTGTCTATCTCGTCTATTAGCAGGTATCTGGGCTTGTATTCTAATAGTATTTCAGCTATACCTGTCTTAGTAGCCTTTCCCGCCATGTCTATGAATACTGCTCCTGGGAGTTTGCTTATTTCTTGGAGGAATAGGGTCTTGGCAACGGCTGGGGGTCCTACAAGTAATATGTGGTGTCTTACTGCTTTCAATGAGTCTTTGAATAATTCTTTTATGTCGTCGTGTCCCTCTATTATATCAAATATGTCCTCGGGTACCGTGTCCTCTTCTCCCTTTTCCTCCTCTATCTCCTCCCTTACTGTCTTTCCGTTCTTCTCATTCCTTCTATGCCTAATGTATTCTTTTACTACCTCGTATGTTAGCTCATAGTCTCGTAGCCTATAGTACTTGTGTGCTCTTGACTCATAAGTCCTCTTAACAATCCCCAACTCCATTAGCTTCCTTATAACCCACCCAGCCCAAGGCATGCCTATGTTGCTTAGCTTCCATTCCCACATGTACTCCTTGTCTGGGTTCTTCTCCCTCATCTCCATCTCGTATTTAAGAGCAGCTAGTATCATTTGCTTCATCTTAGGGTCTTCTAGTGCTTGCCAAATCCTATTCTTCAAACTATCTCTGCTAATACTTGTCTCCTCTTCTATTATTTTCTTTAAGTCCTCTTCATCCATACGAGTAGCCCCCTCTAGGAGACCATTATCTGTTAATAGTTTCCATATCGTATAGCTGGGATCTAATGGGGACCTGGTTCTTCGCGGCGGGCTTCTCCTCTAAGAGTCTCTCTGCACATCTTCAAGAGCTCTCCTATAATGCTTGAAGCCTTCTCCCTATACTGGGGCTTGAGTGCTGGTGATTTCCCTATCCTCCTACTAGCTTCTTCTAATATGCCTAGTTCTCCTGTGGAGAGTATTTCCTCGCATAGGGTTTTCCCGGCTTTCT
>JALWGO010000081.1 GCA_027038805.1 Thermoprotei archaeon | reverse complement strand
AAGGATAATAGAGTTATTAAAAGACTATTCGCTACAAATCTATGCGATGCTTCACGGGACAAGGAGAATAGCTTCAACGGAAGCAATTAGAAGAACTATAAGGAAATCATTCTACTACATACCAGCCCAAAATATAGGGGAAACACTATCAAAACCCTTAAGCCGCGTGAATATTAGCCGAGTAACCATAGTCATAACAGATACAAATACACACATAGTAGCTATATCCAGAAAATACCTGGGCCCATCAGATATAGGATTAAGACTTCGGCTCAGACACCTAGTAGTACTAGAACTAATAAACCATGCAAGGCAGTCACTCAGAGTCTTCGAGTACCTATTTATCCACCGACAGCTAAGAAATCTCAACGAGCTAGTAAAACTTAGAGAAGAATACAGCCATGTAATAGACCTAGTAGAAAACCACTACTTCATAGTAGACCGAGACATGAGAGAGTTTTTCACTCACGCAGTAAAGGCCCTAGAAATAAACCGCCTAATAGCAAGCGTTGAACGAAAACTAGAATCACTAAACTACATAATAATGACGAGATACCAGGATAAAATAAACAAAATGCAAGTTCTCCTCTCAGTACTCTTCGGCATCTTCGGTGTACCATTCTTCATATTCTCCTACGTACAATGGTACTACGACTACGTAACTACGGGTCAGTCAAAGAACTTCGTACCAGTAACAGTATTTACCCTAGTACCTACCTTCATAATACTGTTGTTGACGCTATACCTATACCACAAATGGCAGAAAGAAATATTCGAATAGAGAACTCCATATATAGCATGATACGAAAAGACCATAGAAATCCTCTGGAAGAATCCTCTGGTTTATATAGTGGGATAAGGTAACACTAATTAGAAAAAATAATTAATTAATACATTAGCTGGTATAAATGAATATAAAAGTAGACGTCGATTACAAAGATATAGAATTACTAGAAAAGATACTATCTTCTAGACCTTTAACCTCAATAACAAGTATATCAAGATCACTCAATATGTCAAAAATATCAGTATCTAGGAGACTGAAGAGGCTAAGGGAAAAGGGCTTCAAATTTACTGTGGACATAGATTATTGGGCTATAGGGCTTAAGCTAAATATAGCTATCCTACAAGGCTATAAGAACACCTCTAATATAAGTACAAGATTTCTACACTCAATAGTACACTTAATACCAAACAGTACGCTTATATCATATTATAAGCCAATTGAAAGTGATGATGATCTATTTCAAGAAGACTATAACTTATATGAAGATAAAATCAGTGCAGACGAAGTCTATGGTAGTAAACCAGACTTCAAAAAATACGTTGATCCAATAGAGTCAAAGATAGAGTTAAACGAAAAATCAATAACAAATGAAATAATACAGATAATATCTAACACAGATAACAGTATTATGTCGGAAATACTAAATATAGAGAAAATGAGGAGAAGGGGAAAAGCCAAGATAAGTGAAATGGACCTAAAAATAGTATCGGTACTTGAGGAGCACGGTATAGTATCTCCTAGCGTAATAGCGGAGAAGCTTGGGTTAAAGAAGTCAAGGGTTATAAAGAGGCTCTCAATAATATCACGTTACATACCATCAATATCGCTTAGTGAGACATCCTGGAGTAAGAATCTCCCGTTAATAATAGTAACATCCATTAAGACGAGGAAACCAGAACATGCTAAAAACATAGTATCAGTTCTATCAAAACACCCGCTACATAAGAGAACCTATTTATCAAGCCTTACCGGTGAATTCATATCAATATTTTACGCAAACAATATGGTTGCAGAAACCTTAGCAAAAATATTTAACACTTTATCTGACAAGAAGATAATAAGCTATTACATGACCTGGGCATCAACCAAAACAAACTGGAGAGAATACAAGCTAGTTGAAGGATCAAGGTACTCGAAATATACTGGTACATGGATCTATGAGCTAGGTGGTAAAGACTAATGCCGTAATATCGTATTAAAAACGTTTTATACAGAAATAATACTTATAGCTACAGATAATTAAGTTTATATTCTCCAACCCTGGGTTAGTTATCTCCGGGGAATAAAGTGGTACCGATAAGACTATATGCTATACTATTACTAGTTGTTATATTAGCTTCTGCATCAATACCAATGGTTAGTGTATCTCAGTCGCAAAAAACAGACAATACTAATAGTATTAATTTGGGGATAAATAATCCCATAAAAATAGTAGTACCATCGTATTATGGACGGCCAGCGCCTGTCCCAAGAGCTGGCTCTATAAAGATTAACGCTGTTAAATTAGTATCAAATATCGTATCAAAGACTGATAGAAATAAAGATTTCATAGATGACTCGCTTATAGCAAAACTAAGCAGTGGAGTCTATACTAATAACGATGAAATAGGAATACTGGTGATGTTTAAGGAGAATCCACCAATAAGTGATACGGAGAAAAACCTAGCTTTAGCAAGACTGTTAGGCGATATTATAAGACAATTACAGCTAAAGTATCCAGTAAAACCAGTAGGGATATACACTTATGCTCTAGTAGGATTCACTGTAAAAATACCAGCGAACCTAACCTTGCTAGAGGAGATAAAGAACTACTTACAGAACATTGATTTAAACAATGATGGGCAGGGGGATCTTTGGGTAATAATAGACGTCACCAATAGAGAGAAAAGACTATATAACTACTACTCTGGTAAAACACTCTACCTCAGACCATGGGTATGGGATAATCTAGGCTATACTGGTAAAGGAGTAACAGCAAGTGCTAGCGATACAGGTATTGATGACTCCCACCCAGCATTCACGGGAAGAGTACTATCATACTGGTCACAGAATACTGGTGAAGACCCAAGCGCTGCCTATGATCCAGGATCTCATGGAACGCACGTCTCGGGTACAATGGCCGGGTACTATGCAAGCACCGACAGCCAGGGAAGATTAGTAGCGACAACAGATTACTCATTAGATTATAGCAGTACTGGATGGTATAGCCTCTATGACTTAGTAGTGAAAGTTGACGATACAGGTACGATAAATGTTACAGTATATCAGAGTGGTGGAGACATCCTTGATAGATTCTGCCTATTCTATGTGGGTAATTATCCCAGATACTATGCAGCCGTTAAAGGATACGTAGAAAATATCACATGTATTGATACAACACAAGATACATGGAACACAATGCTCTATAATGTAACCGATTCCTCAAAGTACGGTTACTATTACGTTAGATATCATATAACAGCTAGTACTAGAAGAAGGGATACTTCATCGGAGCATTGGATAATACACTGGCCCGTCAACACTACATCACCTGATGGTAGACCATACTTTACTGGTATAGCCTATGAGGCTGGCATAGTTATGGCCAACATCTTCTATGACTATAATACTGATCCAACAGTTGATGCGTTGAACTGGATAATACAGGTTAGAACAACATATAATATAACGACTCATAACATGAGCTGGGGTTATAGTGGTACTGTAGCAGATGTAGAAACAGCTGTAACAAATCTAGCTAATTCCGGCGTGATACCAGTGGTTGCTGCTGGAAATGATGGACCAGGATCAGGTAATGCTAGTAAGACGACACCAGCTGAGAATGCAATAGCTATCACTGTTGCGGCATTAGATCAGTGGACAAACAATATAACATTCTATAGTAGTGATGGAGGTCAAGCTACAGATTATCCTGGAACCTACAAGCCCGATCTAGCATGTATTGGTGGTGGAGCTAACACCATGGTCTTTAGCGCAGACTCAAATGACGCAGAGGAATACTCTCCAACAGGGAACGAGGTAACACCCAATGATACCCTAGCAATGATGGGTACCTCGATGGCGACACCCCATGTAACAGGTATAATGACTCTTGCAAGCCAGGCATATAGGGAATACCTTAACACATATGCTGGAAGAGACTGGGACTGGAATAGCGCGACAGATGTATTGTTCTTAAAGAACCTAGCACTTATATCAACCTATGAGACCTATCCAGCTATAAGAACACTAAACGCGTCCTATAGTCCAACACTAGATAAGGGTGGATGGGATCCACATGAAGGCTATGGTGCTATAGACCCTTATCCACTCCTAGCAGCAATAAAGAATTTACCGAAGCCACTTGTTCCAGGTGCAGTAGTTAATGGATGGTTTAGAGACGGTATATGGTGGAACGGCTCAGCAGAATTTCCAAACATTCATGAGTACGGTCCAAGCGTCTGGATACAAGCATTAGTATTTCCTAGTAAGTCTATAACACTACCGAATGGTACAACTATAGACAATGTTAACTATACAATAAAGTTATACTTAGCAAACGGCGCAAATAATGCTAAAACCGACTTAGACCTATACCTATATAACTATACGGGTAAAGCAGTAAACACATCATCCGAAGTAGTATATGGGATACCAATAATACTCGCAAGCAGCACCCAGGGATTCGGATACAATGAGACAATAAGGTATACACCACCAAGCAACGACTGGATAACATGGCTGGCAGTAAAGAGGGCTAGAGAGGATAGTGCTGGTGGAAACTGGGTTGTAGTAATAACACCAAGTGTCTCGGAATACGGTACGCCAGAAGGAGGCAATACGGCTGATCAGCCTGGTCAAGCTTGGATTGGCTGGCCTATTGAGATTAATGGTACTGCTAGTAAGGATGTTTCCCGTATCGTTATTGAGGTATGGGCTAGTAATGGTACGAGGCTTGCTGTTTTAGATAGCGTTAACGGTGATGTAAAGATTGTTGATCCATCATATTATAACTACTATGAAGCAAACTACACACTACCATAC
>JALWGO010000080.1 GCA_027038805.1 Thermoprotei archaeon | reverse complement strand
ATTCTTTCTTATCTTTTCTAATGCATCAAAGTTCGAAAGTATCTTATAGAGAGAATTTTGCTCTCCAAGAGTTATTCCGTCAAGTATTACTAGTTTCAATGATTTTTCACCATTCTCGGATCTTATACCAACGAAGAATGGATAATATACCACATAAATGTTTCTAGTCTTACCATTTAATGCTTCTACAAGGTCAATAAATCTAGTCAAACATACTTTCAACGGTAGTATTATTTTTCCCTCTGATTCTGCAGGTATACCTCTATGTATTTGCGCCTTTTTTGATCTAGCTATTGATAACGGATCTACAAATTTATTTAATATCGAATATCTTATTTCTACCATATCACCGAATATATCAAGGAGAGATTTATTTGATAACCTGCTAAATATTGTATGTAGTTTTTCCTTCGAGATCCCTAGGCTTTCCTCTATATCGGTTATTGTGACTGTACCCTCTTCTGATATTCTTTTAAGTACCATTAGAGCCTCTGTTGAGAGATCGGAGAATTTTCCTAAAATCTCGTCTATTCCTATAGAGGATCCTTCACCTATTATCGCGTAACCTTCTACTCCATCGAATATTAGTTTTCTCTCTACTATACTTACCTCCTCCTTTACAAGGTTTTTCTCCGCTATATCTATATCTAGGACTACTAGTGGAACATATACTAGTGCATAATATAGCAGCTTTGACTTATTCCGCCGTAGGATAGATGCCTTATTAAATCTTGTTTTAAAAATGTTCAATGCCTCCTTTAACCCTATTATGGGCTCTACATGATATTCCTCATAAAATCTTCCCTCTCTCAACATATTTCCATTTATATTTAAGTCCTCTACGGGTCTCACGATATCTATGTTGTATCTCTTTGCTAGCTCGAAAGCTTCTGACTCAACGTTACCAAGGGCTACTATGATTATTTTATCCAGTGGAAGTTCGCTTCTCCATGCGATGTATTTCTCTATTATATCTACTATAATGTCATCTTTAAGTAGAACTATACCTATTTTGAAAACGGTATTAGGCAAAGGCGATAGTTCGGCCACCACATCAAACACATGGCTTACATGTCCTTCTCCTATAACGGGATAATTTACACGAACATTAAATCCACGAGTTTTTAGTCTAGATATAATCCATGCCTTCACATATTCTACGCCATCTCTTTTATGACCAGATGTATTCCTTAAAGATTCTTCAAAATCCACTTGTCTGTTATTAACATCTGACGCCGTTGTCTCTGCCACCTCTTCTAACATATATTACCTCACAGCAACGATAGAAGACTAAGTACTCACCCCTTTTAAATAATGTTTTCCTAGTATCACTTTGCAAGTATCTACATTAACGCTACAACACGCGCCTTCCTGGCATAAAGTACCTTTAATAATATTGGAACAACTAGAGCTGTTACTGGAAGAACCATTAACACACCAGTATAGATGTGTGTTTTTATGAGGCCCAGTTGAAGGCTTAGAGTAGCTGAAGTTAACATAACCTCTGCACGCGGCATCATACCAACACCTATGATTAACGAATCTATATTTGTAAACCCAGCTAAACGTGCTGCTATGTAACAGCCGAACACCTTAGAGACCATTGCTAGTAGAATTAATGTAACTACTATGTAGGTATAATGCCCTATCTCGTACTCAACTAGTTCTTCGAGCTCTACTATAACACCAGCGTATACGAAGAATAGAGGTGTGAACAACGCTACTATCGGCATTATATCGTGGCTTAAACGACGAGCCAGGTAGGGATAACTTGCTAAGCCTAGACCAAAGGCATATGCTAGTAATATTGCACTCAGCTTAATATATGATGCAAGATATGATAATATCATCAAAATTATGAAGATTATAGTTATTAGCGGCGCTTCCATTTTTGTCTTCATAAGCGTTTTAAATAAAGGCTTCGACATAAACTGGAACCCAAAAGAGACGGCAAGCCAGAAGGCAAAGGCTAGTACTGAAACACCTATAATACTATCTAGAGATATTGCACCTTCTCTAATTCCTGGTAGAGTACTAAGAAGAGCTAAGCCTAGGACGTCGTCTACAACAGCTGCCCCAACAATAGCATTTGCTTCACGACTATTCAGAGAACCTAGTTCCTCTAATGTTTTAACTGTTAGACTAACTGATGTAGCAGAAAATATTACTCCTATAGCTATAGCCTCTGCGAAAGAGGCATGAAGTAGAGGAATTGTTGCGAGACCCGCAAGTATTGCTCCCACTACACCTCCAACAGCTATTATACCAGAACTTTTCAATCCTCTGAAGAATTCTCGCGTTGAACTCTCGAGACCCGCATCAAATAGCAGGGTTATAATACCTAGAAGAGCTAGAGCATGTATAACATCTGATACCGTGAAATTCATAGCAGACAATAGCAGGCCCGCTACAACGTATCCAAGAACTTTTGGAAGCCCTATCTTTATAAACACTATTTCTAAAACTTTGGCCAAGCCTAAAAGTACGGCAAACTCCAGCATCCACGAAGTTGTTGATCCTCCAACAACCATTTACTAGCACCAATGCATACAACAGTCTATTACATATACTAGTTGTAAAGAAGAGGAAAATACAGATTACGGTTTTCCGGAGAACTTTATTTACAATGATAATTGAAACTCTCTAATCTATTATTCTATTTATTCTTTTCTCTCACGCCTAATTTTCCTCCACTGGTAAATAGTGCCAGCAATTAGCACGATTAATGCTATAATTACGGAGAATGTCTTCGGAAACCAGTATATAAGCCCCTGGAATACTAGGGTTGAGGCAACTATTGCTATACCTAAGGCCAATATGTAATCTAGCACTATGTATATTATAACTGCGGCTACTATTGTTAACACAAACAATGCTAGTTTCTCGTATCCCTGAATGCTTACAAGGTGTTTCTCAACAAGTATCGTAAGCGCTAATGATGCTATAATATAGCCAGCTGTTATTGATAATCCTATTTTGAATACTATGAAACCTATTATTAGGCCTAAAATGAATAATAATACACCTATTATGAAGCCCAGTATAAAGCCGCCACCCGCTGAGACTATAAACCCAAATCCTAGGAGACCTAGAAGGCCTCCGAAGATTAGTGAAGCAAGGATTCTTAGCATCGTGCGGCCAGCAAAGATTAACAATATTCCAAATACAACTAGTAGCACTGCATCTATGGGACTCATGATACTTTACCCTGGACTATTTTTGTTAGTAAACTTAGATAAACATATTGTGTAGCTTATTAAAGTCTAGAGTGCTCCACAAATGAGAATGAATTAAATAATTGAATAGTAAACAAATTCTGATGGCGAAGGAATTCCTTGAAGAAGCCTACTTTCTTTTCTTTTAATCTCAATATATGATTCTAATATATCATTATTGAATACTGGTTTAAGATACTCATTATCAGATTCTAATTCATCTAATGCTTCCTCTAATGATCGTGGTAATTCTATTATACCTAATTCTCTACGTTTATTTTTGTCCAGCTTATATACGTTTACGTCAACGGGATCTCCTGGATCTATCTTCTTATTGATCCCATCAATACCAGCGAGGATTATTGCTGATAAAGCTAGATAGGGATTAGCCAAGGGATCAGGTGGTCTATATTCTATTCTTTTAGATATCTTCGTGATAGATGCTGGTATCCTTATCGCAGCACTCCTATTACTTTTCCCCCAGGTTAGATAAATCGGCGCCTCGTAGCCTGGTATTAATCTTCTATAACTATTAACTGTCGGTGATACTAAAGCACTAAGGCTTCTTCCATGCTCTATTAACCCACCTATAAAATATCTTGCAGTCTGACTTAGATTGGCATAATTGTCATTTTCATCATAGAATAGATTGTGAGAATTATTCCAAAGACTTAAATGAACATGCATTCCACTACCATTGTCCCCCATCACCGGTTTCGGTAGAAAAACCGCTACCTTACCTTGCTGTCTTGCAATATTCTTTGCCACATACTTTGTTGTCTGTATATCGTCTGATATTGTTAAGGGTGTAGAAGCCTCTATGTTTACCTCTATCTGGCCCGCCGACGCAACTTCGTGATGGTGATTTTTTATAACCACGTTAAAGTATTCTCTAAGAACTCTACTTAATATTAACCTATATTCCATAAATCTATCATAAGGATCCACCATATAATATCCATTCTTAACCGGAATCTTAATACCATTATGAGCTTCCATTGAAACGATCTTTAAACTCTGATCATAACTAGTTATATCATAGCCTATTTCGTCGAAGACAAAGAATTCTATTTCAACTCCCATAAGAGCCCTAAGACCTTTGTTCTCTAGAAAAGCTTCTAGTCTTTCTGCTATATACCTGGGATCTTTAGAAAATCGTTTCCCAGTGTAAGGATCATATATAGCTGAAAAAACTCTGGCAACTCTTTCATACCAAGGGATTTTAGATAATGTGTTAATAATGGGTTTTAATATTAAATCACTATACTCTATTGATGAGAACCCTCTAATACTAGAGCCATCGAGCTTAACGAACCCTTTCTCCATATTTTCACTAAAATCTCTTAAATTAATTGATACACCATGCAAAGCTCCTACTAAGTCGGTAAACTGAAGCTCTATCCAGTCCAAGTCATCAAGATATTGTTTAGAAGATAACGTTTTCATCTTTATCACTCTTCAACCAGTAAAATTAGAATAGTGAACACTTATTATACTATATCACTATCACATATATACATCGATCTAGCCCACCCATGTAGTAGAAAACCTTATACCTATGCAAGTGTGTTTTCTTTGATATTAGGGGCTATAAAATGAGTT
>JALWGO010000079.1 GCA_027038805.1 Thermoprotei archaeon | reverse complement strand
ATAACGGCATTGCTGGTTAATATTGTTGTATCAAATCTATTCTATTACTGGATAAAAGATAAACTTGGTAACGAAAAAGCCTTTCTCTTAGCCTTTACTACTGCTCAGAACCTACCAGCCCTAGTCTATGCTGATGTTTATTATTCTCTAGGTTTCCCGCCAATACTGTTTTACACTGTATTAGCGGTATATTTATCTTCAATAGCTATAGTTTTTACCCAGTACCGTAGGATAGTCTGGCACGGAGTACCATGTATTATTGACTCTATCCTACTGGCTACTTGGAGATGAAGATGCTTTGAGCAAAGAATACGTTGAGACGATGATTTATCATATTGGTAGCATATTGCTCGTAAACACTTTATTCTTACTCATACCTGGCGTTTATGGCTACCTTATAGGTGAGACTAGGGTTGCCGAATACTATATTGTTATAGGATTAACAGTGCTCACCATAGGATATCTTCTAAGAAGATTCCTTAATGCACCAGTATCACTAAGTCTTGGAGACGCTGTCTTACTAACAGTGATTGCCTGGATAATAATACCCTTTATCGGAGGCATAACATTACATATAAGCACAAACATGCCTGTCTTAGACTCATTATTTGAGGGGGTAAGTGGTTTCACTGGAACAGGGTTAACAATGATTACGAATCCAGACATAATGCCTCGAACCGTTCTCCTATGGCGCAGTATTATGCAGTGGGTTGGTGGGCTAGGAGTGGTTGTTATATCGCTAGCATTGTTTGCTCGAGGCGTAACGGTTGCAAGACTCGCTGTAGCAGAGGGAAGAGAAGAGAAAATAGAGCCTAGCGTTAAGAGGACTATTATAGCTATGCTGAAAATATACGTGTACATAACAATAATTGCTACAATCCTATTATACTTAGCTGGCATGAACTTCTTTGATGCATTAAACCATGCTATGACAGGTGTTGGAACAGGAGGATTCTCAACACATTCTTTAAGTGTAGGATATTACCCGTCTCTTAGCGTATGGTATGCTGCAATAGCGTCCATGATTCTAGGAGCCATAAATTTTGTAGACTACTCACGTATTAGAAGAGAAGGGTTCCGCTCATTTATCAGTAGTATTGAGGTACGTACTCTATTACTCATAGCCTTTCTGGGAGGCTTCATAACATATATTATACTATCAAAAGTATTCGCTATAATTGATTTCCGCTTATTCAGCGAATCCCTTTTCCACTCTATATCTGCATTAACTAACACGGGATTCCAGGTAGGCGATGTATCGCATTACCCCGATATTGTTAAGATATTATTTGTAACACTCATGGTGATAGGAGGGAGCACCTCTTCTACCTCAGCTGGTATAAAGATATATCGTCTCGTAGTATTCATTAAAGCTATTGGATGGGAGATAAAGAGAATACTTTTACCGTCAAGGACAATGTTTGCATTAAAAGTAGGGAGAAAGATAATAGACTATGAAGTTGTACGGAAGGTTTCATTATTCATAGTACTATATGTGGCAACTCTCCTAGTAGGTTCTCTTATAACAGCATTCATATACTATGTAGACAGCATAAACGTATCATATACAGACGTATTATTTGAAGTAGCAAGTGCTCAAACTTGTACCGGGTTAAGCGTTGGCTTAGCTGGGCCTCATATGCCAGGGGCTGCTAAAGCTGTATTCATAGTCATAATGCTACTAGGGCGACTAGAAATATATCCATTTATAGTAGCAATAGCTAAACCATTTATTAGATCGGCTTAAAGGTGAAGGCTAATATGCGTATACTGATTGTTGGAGCAGGACAAGTCGGTAGATCACTAGCACGCGAACTAGCTGGTAGAGGCAATGAGGTAATAGTAGTTGACAAAGATAAGGATCGATGTGACGCTATCACTAGAGAAGCCGACGTAATGGCTATAAACATGGATGCAACTGACCCAAGACTATATGAAGAATTAGACTTACATAGATTTGACACAGTTATAGCCGTTACTGATAAAGATGAAGTAAACCTCTTCGTAGCGTTAATGGCTAAAGTATATAACGTCATACATAGAATAGCCCGAGTAAAAGACGAGAAAGTAGCAAAACTAATGGAGGATTCAGGTGTAGCTCAACCAGTAAACGAGGCCTATATAACAGCTAAGCTAATACAATCTCTCCTAGAGGGCAAGTATATAGCATCAATACTTGTACCGGGGCTTACAGGCAACTATGTTTTAGTAGCATTAACTATAACTGAAATGGATCATAGTTACGGGAAACCATTAAGGGAGATACCTTACCCGAAGGATGCTGGCAAAATCATAGCTGTATATGATGGAGAGAAATTCCTTGATCCAGAGGAAGTATTAGAGTTACAAGCAGGTTATGAGGTAATAGCACTAGTGAGAAAAGATAAATTAGACTCCTTTATAGAAGCCTTTAGGTGACTCCTCCGATGACGACTATAGACTCTATACTAGTAGCTAATAATACTACGACGCCAACAGTAAGCAATGGTATAATCAGCGGTTTCGTGGAAGTTCTAGATAAGCTTTATGCACTACTTCTTGAGATAACTCAGAATCCGTTCATATTTGCTCTAATAGAGGTAGCGGCAATACTTTTCGTATCATGGCTTTTCACTAAGATCGTCGATATAATAGTGTCTAGACTAGAGTATAGAGCCGTTATAACGAAAGTTGTTGGAAGAAAAATTAGAAGTATAGTAAACGCGACAACATATATTATAGCGTTAATAGCTATTGCCTACTCCCTTACAGGCATTACAACACTTATTATACCTATATTTATAATATTGGCCGCAATATTGTTTTCAATGTGGGAGTTTTTCGCTAACATTATAGGCTACTATACTATTTTAACGGGTAGAATAATACTACAGGATGTATTTATAAGAATTGATGGATTTGAGGGGCGGGTCAAAGATATAACTCCAATGAGCATTGTATTAGAATCACTCAACGGCTCAATAATAAGAATACCAAGTAGATACGTCTTCTCAAAAATAATAGAAGTACCATCGAGAAACATTGTAGCAAAGCTCAGGATAACCATTGAAGGTATACCGATAACCCATGTAACAAAGCTTATGGAGAGAATAAGAGACCTAATACTAACTCGTACAAAAAGAGGAAACATACCGGGCATGCAAGTCAACATGCTATTAGAAGAAGCTGGCGGAAATAGTGCAACATATACAGTTAGCATAGTTATTCCGAGAACTTTGAAAAGAGTATTATCGGATTTAATAAATGAAGCCCAGATAATGCTTCTCTCAGAACTAAGCGAATATGATGTGAAAATAGAGTATTTAGGCGAAGAATACTAAAGTCCTTCTTGTGTAATAAAAATAAGAGCGAGAATACCCTACATGTAGACGAGGTGAAAGGAAGACGCCAAGGAGGAAACGTGACCCCTATGTATGTCCTGTTTGTGGCACCCGTGTAGAAAAACCAGTTAAGACGTGGCAACTAGTAGCACCCATGCCGGATCGATACGGTAGAATAACAATTACTATAATGGGCGTGTTCGAGTGCCCTAACTGTGGACACCGTTGGAGAGCCGTTATAAGTAAAATAAAGACTGGTGGAGGAGAAGTAGAAGTTGAGACAGCTAAGGGACGAAAGAAGCTTGGAGCCGAGAAGCCAAAGGCACCCCCTAAACGTGAGGGACAGATAATAGAAATAGATTTAGATGAACTTGACGAGGAAGAAGAGTAAAGTCTCATCCAATGGTGCCTACGATTTGAGGATCCAGTCAAAGTACTTGGAATATGCTGCCATTATAATAGCGATCCTCATCATTGTTGCATTCAATTTATTTACTCCCTATATTACTGGAGCCGAAGCACCCATGGCGGTTGTTAGTGGTACAAGCATGCTACCACTATTTCATGAAGGGGATATTGTTTTCTTGTATAAGCCAGCGCCCCAGGATATCCATGTTGGAGACGTAATAGTATATAAGAGGTGTGGGGGAGGCTACATAATTCACCGTGTTATAGATATAGTTGTTATCGGGAACAGATACTATTATGTTACAAAAGGCGATAACAATCCCTTTGATGATTCTAGACTAGGCCAGTTCTACGAGTATAGTCCCGTTAGGATATGCAGTAATATCCGTGTACCAGGTATACCATATGAGCGTATAGTAGGTGTTGCTGCGGAAATAAATGGTATGACCTTTAAGATACCCTACCTCGGCTATATTTCGTTCATGTTTACACACTTCTTTGGTAGCTCGAGGTAAGGTGTTCAGCTACTTCTCTAACCCATAGGCCAGCATTTTTCATTTTAGCTATCTTCTCAACATACTGCTGCCAGGTGATGCCCGGTAGCACCTTTTTCCACTCATTGTACATGGATTTCAAGTTCTCTAGAGCCTCCTTATGGTATATGCATAGGTTACTACCAGCTACTGCTTCACGATTGCATATAGAACATTTATTCCGTGGTTTCAATACACCCATGCTTATGGCGAGCATTACGCCTACGTTACGTATGTTTGGCATGTATTCATCGATTAATTTTAGAAGTGTTTTCCGTGCCTCATCTAGCACTTGTTCTCTTGATCTCACACCCATTCTTATATCATTCATATATTCCTCGAATTTTCTTGTTAGCTCAACACTTGTTATCTTGGAGAAGTATTTAGCGAGTGTTTCAGCTATACTGAATCCTAGGTCTGTTACTGTTACCTTCCCTCCACGCATTTCAAGGTATTTTCTCGTAAACAATGTCTCCATTATTCTAGCACGTGTTGCTTCTGTACCTATGTTGTTAGCCTCCATCCATTTAACAATACCTATTTTCGTATAGGCTTTGGG
>JALWGO010000078.1 GCA_027038805.1 Thermoprotei archaeon | reverse complement strand
AACAATATGGGCATGTTATTGAAAAATAATTGATATATAATCTCATCGAACATCAAAGGCTCTCTTATTGCGGTGGTGGGGGAGGAGCCTCAGGCGGTGGAGGAGTTGGTGGAGGTGGTGGTGCTGCAGCTGCTTTACTTAACTCCTTACCTAAGTTAACAATAATTATTATCAGGAACATTATTCCCGCAATCAAGGCCATGACCTCGGCAACTAGTATTAATCCTCCCACTGCTTTCAACGAGGCTGGAAAGAACGGGGATCCCAGAACACTTATACCGTCACGTATTCCGAGACCTCCACCTACTATTAATGCTATAGAAGCTAGTAGGTATCCTAAGTTTAATATGAGCTTAATGATATTGCTACTATATTGCCCTGTAAACCCGATGATTATTAATCCTACGCCAATCAATATAACAGCTATACCAAGTATACCTGAATGTGCTAGAAACACGTTTGGACTACTACTTCCAGCTGAAATGAAGCCAGCTACGCTTAGGAATACTCCCACTATTATAATGAATATTGAAAACAAGAGCATCATAGTGGGCGGTATGCCCCTATAACGGTACATCTGATATAGTACAACCAATACGAGGAATAGTATACCAGCAACCGTCAACCCTATGCCTACAATAAGGTTTCCCCCAAAGAATCCTATACCCTTAAACAACATATATAATGGTGCTAGATAGGTTATGAACTTCAACACGGGTTCATCGAAGAACAATTCTATAACATTCCCCTTGTATGAGAGGATATATTTTAGCCTCATGAACAATATCGCAGCTATACCAATCAATAATAATCCTTCTAGCAAGGTCATAACAGTGAACAAGTTTGCTCTAAAGCCTATAAACGCTATATCACCTAAACCCCCGATAAAGAATCCTATGACAAGCAATATCATTCCTATAAACATTAGTCTTTGTTTTAAAGCCTCTGTAGAAATCTGTGGACCAGGCTGGGGTTGTGGTTGGACTGCTCCTTGTGTTTGACTCATATTTTAGTACACCTTTCTTTTATCAATAGATACGTGTGTATACTTGTTCAATAAAAGAGTTTCGTTTGAACTTAGACCTACAAACCGGTAGAGACTTAAACGAGAAGAAAGTGTATTATTAGTAGCAGTTGACCTGGATACTTTTATATATTACATACACGAGATTCTTTAAACGTGAGAAGAAAAATATTAGGTATAAGAATATGCCTTCAATAATCTCTAGATCCCAGCTAATAGGCCTAAAAGTATATACTATGGATGCCAAGTATGTTGGTGTTATAAAAGACGTCGGCTTCGACTTAAACGATCCATCCAATATAATGTTGATCATAGAGACTGGTGCTGGTAAAATAGTAGAATTACCGATGAAGGCTATTTCAGCTGTAGGAGACATAGTATTACTATCAAGAGACGTCGAGATACCAGAGGCTAAGGAAACAGTCTCTGAGACCATGGTCTCAACAACGAAACCAGTACAAGTGTCACCTACCACTCAAGTAACAGTCTCGCAGCCAGCAAAACAGGCTACTCCAACAACTCCAACAGCAACAACTACGCCTGT
>JALWGO010000077.1 GCA_027038805.1 Thermoprotei archaeon | reverse complement strand
GAGTTACACCTATATTCCTTGTAGCTTCAGGGTATGTTCTAAGAGACCTACTATTATTAAACGTCTTCGCCGGACTACTGTCATTGCTCGTAGCTCTCTTCCTCTACCGCTCTATGGCTTATCGTGTTGCTCGTAGGAACATTAAGGCTAGGATAATAGCGGCAATGCTTATTGAACGAGTATTCTGGTTCACAATACCATGGGGTGTTGGAGGAGACTACCTCGTAGTCCTCTACGCTCTAGCTCTTGCTTCAACTATTCCAACTGGAGTCTACTTGAACATAGCCTTCTTCACCTTCTTCGACGAGCAACGCTACCGCAGGCTCATAGCTTATCGTACAATGGCTAGCAGTATTGCTAGTATAGTGGGCCAAGTCATAATGATAACTATACTAGCAGTAGGAGAACCCCCATGGAAATACATTACACTCTACACTATTGCTTTCTCAGTAGGCTTAATCTCCATAGCCCTAGTATCTCTAGCACCACTCCAGAGAATAGAGTTAAGGATAACCGAGAAAGTTGAAGAGGAAGCGGAAATCCATGCTGGTAACATATACTTGCTCCTAGTAGCACTACTTGCCTCAGCAAACCTACTAAGCATTTCATGGATACCGAGACTTATGAGAGACCTAGGAGCACCAGACTATTTCGCAGCATCTATAGGTTTCATCCAGACAATTACAAACATATTTGCCAGTATGTTCTGGGTTAGGAAGCGTATAACCAGTTACCGGTACGCTATAATATTACTCGCAACCATACCAGTACTAGTATCGATAACCCCGCTACCACTAGCCCACTTGGGAATAGCTGTCTTATACAGCTTTGCCTTTGTTGGAACAAACTTCTATGCTGGTATAACTTATGCAAGTATAGTGAGAAGACTCGGAGCACCAAAAGCTAGTATACTGTTATCTAGTGCTAGTGCTCTAGCAATAGTATTAGCTGGCCTCGTAGGCTACCTCCTAGTATTCTCAACTCTCCTAGTATTCCTCGCAGCAAGCGTGTTCAGCCTCATAGGGTTAACTATAGCCTTAACAGCTCTACCAGAACTAGCAATCCTCCCACCAAGCTATACGAGACTCTATTCCAGAGTACTCTATCAGTCAAGTATAACTAGCTATAACTTCATACTATTTACAGTAGGCGAAACAGCTAGAGCTACACTCAAATTCACTATACTCGTAGTAGGTGTAATCATCTTATTCATCATATACCGTACACTCTACTACCTCGTCATATTAACTGGGGGGTGAACACTAATGATAGAGTATGCGATAAGTAATGCGTTAAACAATACCACTAGCCCATTAGTCAATAGGACTGGTATAAAACTCATATGGGAGGCATTACGCTTAGCCCTAAGAGACCTCATTGAAATAGTACCCGATATCCTCATAGCTCTAGCAATAATAGCGGTCTACCTAGCAATAGCGATAATATTGACACGCCTAGTCAAGAAACTATTCATTGTGTTTAAAGTAGACGAGCTCCTAAAACCAATACTAAAACACGCTTACTTTAGCATAACAAACCTCGTACTAGTCTTAATGAATATAGGCTTAGCC
>JALWGO010000076.1 GCA_027038805.1 Thermoprotei archaeon | reverse complement strand
CTTGAGTTGCGTTGTCTTAAATAGGGTTGCCGTATACTATTCTATTTAGTTGGAAGAAGAGGAGGGGTTGGCTGAAATGCTTTCTTTTCTACACTTGGTTACAGTTGGCACGAATATTATACGTAATGCATCTATGAGCGAGAGTATAAGCGGGGATATTAGGGAGAAGCTTAGAGCATGGGCTATGGCTCCTCCAGGTAGTAGTGGGGACTTGGAGGCTGGTAATAGGGCTATACCTGGTGCAGAAGAATTCAGAGCTGTATTGGGCTTTGTTTCTGGATCGCCTCGTAGAGCTAGTGCTGAACTCAACGCGTTTATAGGATACCTTAAACGATTAGAGGAGAACGGTGTTGTGGGGGTAAGCCACCATATAGTATTGTTGGGTACAGATACTGGTGCTGGATGGTTTTGTGTGAGGATTATAGAAGAATACTTGAAGGATATGGTAGGCCAAGATATCTCTAAGACATGGGGTATCGGGGGCCACGTGATAGGAGGAGTTGAAGCATATAGAGTTGAGAAGCTGGGAGTAGATTTTTCTGAGGGAATACTCAACCTAATAGCACTGATAAAACAAGAGATATTGAGGAAGAGTAGCGAGTATGATAGGATTCTAGCAAATCTTACTGGAGGCTTTAAGCCAGAGTCAGCTGCAATACTAGTAGCAGCTGGCTTCTTGGGAATAGATACAGTATACTATATACACGAGGTTATGAAGGATATAGTAGAACTACCAGTAATACCCCTAAGAATAGACGATAACGCGAGGAAACTATTAGAAAATGCTTTGAAGGGATGGATAGGGAAAGCTGAGAGAAGACTATTAGACAAGATAGGGCTACGAGTAGAAGGCGACAAGCTGTCACCATGGGCTAGAAGACTACTCGAGATAATACTCTACTAGCATAGTTCTAATACAGTGGAAAATAGGTAGGTTCCCTATATGTAACAATAGTTTTTGAAGGGACAAGTCTTACACAACTTGCTTGGTCTTGGTGGAGGAGGTAGTGGTTTCTCGAGAACCTTTACTGTTTCCTCTAGTATTCTCAAAGCTTTTTCTCTAAGCGAGCCAGTAATCTTGACATGATGTATTCTTACTGGTGTAACAATATAGGCCTTGGTTACTGGCCGTTCTAATGTGTCTTCTACAAGTATTGCGTAGAGAGTTGTCTGTATTTTCTCGGGTCTACCGATAACGGTCTGGTGCTTGTATTCTATGGGCCTCCATTCTTCACCAACTCTCACCAGTGCGTCTAATATTCCGCGGAGCCCATATCTCTCTGACTCTAATACGACATTACTCTTTACCTCACTCCCACCTATCTTATCAGCTATCTCACTCCACGGTATCTTCTCATGTATTTTCTTACCATAAACCATTGCCTGTGTTACAGGCTTATACCACGTCTTATAAGATAACCAGAGCTGTCTAGGACACTGGAGGTAGACTTTAACCATAACCGGTGTAATAATGAAAGGATTGTGGCCCACAGTGATCCCAGTATATTTTTTCTGCAAAGTACTTATCTAAGTTCCTACTAAATTATAATAGTTAGCTATCCTAGACTCTTTC
>JALWGO010000075.1 GCA_027038805.1 Thermoprotei archaeon | reverse complement strand
GTACCACGTGGCCCCAAGGGTAGAGGATTCATAGTAGTTATAGCGGGCCTAGCTATACCGAAGAACGCACCAAACCAAGAAGCTGCCTGGAAACTAATAGAATACCTGACGAGACCAGAAGTACAAGTAGAGGTATTGAAGAACACTGGCTTCTTCCCAACAGTAAATGAGGCTACAACAAAGATTACTTCAGGGCCATTAAAGGTACTTGCCGCTGGAGTAAACAACCAGCTATCAACTCAAGATGCTTTAGTAGCATTAATACCAAGCCTTGGCGCCAAGGGAGGAGACTTTAAGAATGTCTATATAACAGCATTCCAGAGAATAGTATTAAATGGAGAAGACCCCCAGAAGGTATTAAACGAGCTAGCACCAACACTCTTCAAGTTATTCAAGGAAACTGGTGCCCCACTACCACCGCCAGACAATAAGAGCTAGCCAATGCGGAGAGGCTGAGAAAGATAAGGTCAACTATATCTCTAATAATTTTTTCCTTACATGTACTTAATGATGCAGTCAAACCTAACTCTATAAGACAACTGCTTTAATCTAGCGGGATCTATGATGCCCAACCATGTATCCTTTGTGGAGAAGTACTTACCATATATATTGATAGCACCCGCTCTCGCATACATGTTGTTCTTCATAGGTTATCCCCTCGCAGAGGGTTTACACTTAGCGTTTACTGTAAACGGCGTATTCTCATTACAGAATGTAGAATACCTTATTAGTAGTCCTTTCTCAAAGTTCTGGGATGCCTTAACCGATACCTTCCTCTTAGTACTCGTTATAATACCAATACAAGTTGCAATAGCGCTAGGACTCGCTATGTTGTTTAACATGAAGTTCCCGGCTAGGCACGTTGCACTATACTTGGTGATTCTTCCTTTAACAATAAGTGATGTTGCCGCGGGACTCATATGGTATTCCATGTTATCGGCTAACGGGTTCTTCAACAAGATATTGTTAAACATAGGCTTAATACACCAACCAATATACTTCTTCGGATACCAGTATAGGCCTATGGAGTTTCTAGCGATAGTGATCACTGAAGTCTGGAGAGCAACAGCCATAGTATTTGTTATACTCTTTGCTGGCCTACAAATGATAAGCCGCGACCACATAGAGGCAGCAGAAGTATTTGGTGCGACACCGTGGCAGAGGCTTAGATACATTGTCTTCCCCATGCTCAAACCAAGCCTACAAGCTGCATTACTGATACGTACCCTCTTCGCGTTTCAGATCTTCGGTGTCGTATGGGTTCTTGCGGGTAGAGATATACCCATACTTGCAGGCGAAGCCTATTACGAACAAGTAGAACTTCATCATACTGGCGTGGCCGCTATCTATGCTCTAATAATAGCCGCGATATCGATAAGTATAGGATATGTTTACATAAAGTTATTTAAAGCACAATACCTTGAGGAGGGTCGATGAGCTTGGTGGAGAGCTCTATTGTAAGATACTATTTGAGGAAGCTCGTTATAGCGGCTCTAGTAATAGTAGTTGTAGTATGGGTTGTAACGCCTTTCATAATATCAATGCTATATGCCTTTAGCAGCAAGGACGACTACTATAGCCCCAACATAATAATACCAATCCATTACACGATACAGCATGTCAAAATGCTCTTAGACCTAGGGGCCACGCAGGCGATAATAAATAGTGTTATAGTTGCTGTTATAACCATACTACTGAGTTTTGCTCTTGGACTACCTGCTGGATATGCTTTCGCTAAATTCGCGTTTAAAGGCAAGGATTCGCTAAAGCTACTGATAATAGGTCTTAGGATGTTCCCAATACTAGTAATAGCTGTACCACTCGTAACATTGTACATAAGGCTTGGCCTAAACGACACACTACTCGGTGTAGCACTCGCACACACTTCTATGGCCCTGCCCTTCGTGATAATAATATCATCGAGTATCTTTGCAGGTGTCCCTAAGGAACTCGAAGAAGCTGCAATGATCTTTGGACTTGACAGGAAGGGTGCATTCTTCCGCATAACAATGCCTCTAGCCTTACCTGGTTTAGCGGCGGCAGCAATATTCACATTCATAATGTCTTGGAACGAAGTATTCATAGCATCAGTTCTAACATTAACGCATAGAACTCTTCCTGCATTCATTCTAACTTCTGCAATGGCCGCACCTGATTTCATAAAATTCGCGGCGGGGTTCATCATGATTCTCCCCGCCATGATCTTCGTGTTCATAGCGAGGAAATACTTGATCACCATGTGGGGTATAACACTCAAATAATGGTGTAACATAATGGTAGACGTACACCTTAAGGGAATAGTTAAACGTTTTGGGAAAACCATAGCAGTAAACGGTATAAACCTAGACATACGTGATGGAGAATTCATAGTATTATTAGGGCCTAGTGGATGCGGTAAAACAACTACGCTTAGAGTAATAGCTGGCTTAGAGAAACCCGATGAAGGCAGGGTACTGTTTGGGGATAGAGATGTTACCTACTTACCGCCTAGAGAACGCAATGTCTCAATGGTCTTCCAGAGCTATGCTATATGGCCTCACATGAAAGTCTACGATAACATAGCCTTCCCATTAAAGATCAAGAAGTTCCCCAAGGAGGAAATAGATAAACGTGTTAAGTGGGCGGCTGAGCTCCTTCAGATATCCGAGCTATTGGATCGATATCCCCACCAGCTATCAGGTGGGCAGAGACAGAGAGTAGCAGTTGCAAGAGCTATTGTAGTTGAACCAGATGTACTCCTAATGGATGAGCCATTAAGTAATCTTGACGCGCTATTGAGAGTAAAGATGAGGAGTGAGTTGAAGAAGCTGCAGCGTCGGATAAAGGTTACAACAATCTATGTCACCCACGACCAAGTAGAAGCAATGACCATGGGTGACCGTATAGCGGTTATGAATAAGGGTAAGATACAGCAAGTGGGTAGACCCGATGAAATATATCTGAGGCCAGCAAACGTCTTTGTCGCGGGCTTTGTTGGTACTCCTCAAATGAACTTCTTCGACGCAACAGTTGAGATAAAAGACGACGAGATAATACTAGATGCTAGTGACTTTAAGGTAAGGCTACCAAAAGACTACCTACCCGTACTCCAAGAATATAACGGTAAAACGGTAATAGTTGGTATTAGACCCGAACACATATACCCTGAAGGACACGCCCCTACTACAGCTAAGAAGCTCTCATGGGTTGAGGGTACAGTAGACTTTGTTGAAGCCCTTGGCTCTGATACGATCCTGCACTTAAATACGGGTAGTATGATCCTCGTAGTAAAGATTAGCGGGAGCCACCGCTACGAGATAGGGAGCAAGGTTAAGGTAGCACTAGATTTATCGAATATCCATGTCTTCGATAAGGAGAGCCAGGTATCTCTACTATATAAGAGGCAAAGAGGGGTTCAATAGAGTTGAGTGGAGAAGAGCGTAAATGGTATGAGAGGCCCGTAAGAGTACTCCAATTCAATATCGAGGATCGCTATGGAACATATGTTTCGACTCTCAGTGGTACCGAGCTAGTAGAGCTAGCTAGCAGGCTCCATGCTAACGTACTAGTAATATTTGCTCGAGACCCCTGGGGTAGAACCTATTATCGTGGTGCTGGTACGGGGCCCGTTCACCCAAAAATGATAGGAGATATTATTAGAGATGCATTGGAGGAGGCAAGGGATAGAGGTATAAGAGTAGTAGTAATGGTTGGTCACACGGCGAATAAGTACTTGTATAGTATTCATAGTGATTGGGCACAGGTTAATAGGGATGGAGAGATCATTCTCCTAGAACACGTACCTTTTAATGAGAAAGACTATGAGCCGGAATGGCCTCAACTATGTATAAATTCTCCATTCATAAACCATGTGAAGAAGGAAATAATAGAGGCATTAGAACTAGGTGTTGACGGAGTATTCCTAGATAGCTTCCGCTACCAACCCGATGTAGAGAGAGCATGCTATTGTAAGTGGTGTAACGAGAAGTTTAAACAAGAATACGGCTACGACATGCCCCGCAACCCTGATTGGAAGGATAGTAGGTGGAGAACCTTATGGAACTGGCGATACAAGGTAGTAGTTGAGAAGCTTAGAGAACTATACGAGCTCTCAAAGAAGCTTGCACCAGAGAAAGTCTTCATGTATAACAGTCATCCCGGGGGATGGAGTGGTAGGACTAATCGTATAGTAGAGATGGCTAGAGACTACATAGACGTAGTCTTCGCTGAATGCAGCGAGGTAGATCACCAGCCGCCAGGATTTATTACGGAAATGGTGAAATTAACGAAAGCAATGAACGGTGGAAAGCCGGTTTGGGCTTCACGTAACTATTTCCACTTATACCGTACAGTTTCAGCTACAACTCCCACTGCTATAAGGCAGGGGCTTAGAGAAGCCATAATAGCTGGAGGCTCACCCTGGCTTCTCGTATTCTCGATTTCCTATAGACAAGATCCAACAAACTTAGAGGCAGCTAGAGAAGTCTTCATGGAGCACGAGGTATTAGAGGAATATCTTGACGGCGCTGAACCAGTCCGCTATGCTGGTATTGTTGCATCAAATACTACTAGGGATCACTATGGTAGGACTCAGCCCCAACACTATGTAGACGAGGTTAGGGGATTCTACTACGCCCTTACACATAGCCATGTACCAGTAGAATTTATTGCTGATAGAGACTTGGAGAACCCGGAGTTCTTGTCAAAGTATAAAGTTGTAGTTTTAGCTAATACGGCATGCATGAGTGATAAGGCCATACACGCAGTAGAAGAATACGTTAGAAATGGAGGAAAAATAATAGTAACATTTAATGCATCCACAAGAAACGAAGATGGTATACACCGCTATGACTTCGGATTAAGAGAAGTACTGGGAATAGAGGAGTTGGGAGA